>JANOYR010000112.1:0-13410 GCA_031428975.1 Polaromonas sp.
GCCCACTGCAGTGGCGTGGGTATGAAAAAACAAGTCCTTCCAAATCGCTTCTACTAAGAGTGGATTCTTGCCTAGCAGGCGCGGCACAATGTGGTCGAGCAGCAGCGCCACCACCGACGAGCCGCCAGTGCCAATGGTGTAGGCATAGCCTGTGGATTCCAGTCCATCGCTGGTGTGCAGGGATAGCAAAATAGTTTCTTGCGTCACAAAAGACTGGATGGCATCCGAGCGAACCACCTTGGGTGGCAAATCTACTTGGCGCAGGCTGATGCGCTGAATGCTGGGCGTTCTCATGGTGACTAGTTATTCGTTGGCGAGTAAGTTGCGAGTGCTGGCAAGGGTTTACTCTGAGGTGCAAAACCAGAGTTTCATGCGATTATTATGTAACTGGTAAGACCAATTGACCAATTCGCATTTACCCTTACCCGTTTTAACAGACTGCATGCCCTTAATCACCGTTGAACCCCAGCGCCTATACCGCACCATAGCCAACCAGCTGCGCACTCTGATCGCAGCAGGAGAATGGGCGGGCGGCGCGCGCTTGCCAGCGGAGCGGGATTTGGCCAAACAGCTCGGTGTAAGCCGCCCTTCAGTCCGTGAGGCCTTGATAGCGCTAGAGGTGGAGGGCGTGATAGAAGTGCGCATGGGTTCCGGCATTTATGTGCAACGTGCACGAATAGCCAGTCAATCGAATCATTCGCCCGATGAATGGGGTCCGCTAGAGCTGATGAGGGCGCGTGAATTGGTCGAAGGTGAGGTGGCCGCACAGGCCGCTAAGCACGCACGCCGTGCCGACCTTGCCGCTATGGGGCAGGCCATAAAGCAAATGCGCGTGGCAGCCAACGACGGTCTTGTGCCGCGCGAGGGCGATGAAGCATTTCATGTCGCCATCGCTGCTGCGTGTGGAAATGAAGTGCTGTGCGACACGGTGAACCAATACTGGCGGGCGAGACACGCCCCATTGTTTGCACGTTTAGGTGATTATTTTGAAAACCCCCGTTCTTGGCGTGCTGCGGTAGCAGAGCATGAGGCGGTGTTGGATGCAATTCGAGCCAAAGACAGTGCTGCCGCAAGAATGGCGATGCAGCAACATCTTAAAAAAGCCTTTAACCGTTACAGCGCGAGCTGGCGCCGCGCCGATGCACCGTAAACAGCCCAGCAGTTTAGTTCCCATTTTTAACCACTAGGAGACCGCTATGAAAAAACGCTTTGCCCTTAAAACATTGTCTAAAACTGCCGCACTGTGCATTGGTTTGACAATGGCATCTGGCTTACTGTCAGTTGCCAGCGCACAAACCAAACTCAAGTGGGCACACGTGTATGAAACCTCTGAGCCTTACCACACGCAGTCCGTGTGGGCCGCAGAGGAGATTAAAAAACGCAGCAATGGCAAGTTTGACATCACCGTTTTTCCTGCATCGAGCTTGGGTAAAGAGACTGACATTAACCAAGGCATGACGCTGGGGACTGTCGACATGATTTTAAGTGGAGCATCGTTTGCAGCGCGTACCTACCCCCGGGTGGGCATTGCATACTACCCCTTTATTTTTCGCGATGGTGACCATTTATTGGCGTATTCAAAAAGTCCGGTATTCAAAGAAATGACCGACGAATTTCGTGCAAAAACAGGGATTCAAATGACGGCCTATACGTATTATGGTGCGCGTCATACCACAGCGCAGAAACCGTTTACCAATTGCGAAGGGCTCAAGGGCGTAAAAATGCGTGTGCCTGATGTGCCGGTTTACACCGCTATGCCACGCGCCTGCGGGGCAAACCCTACACCGATTGCCTTTGCCGAGGTTTATTTAGCGCTTCAAAACGGCACTGTAGATGCACAAGAAAATCCGTTGACCACCATTGAAGCCAAAAAATTCTACGAAGTGCAAAAAGCCATCATGCTCACAGGCCACATCGTGGACGGATTGATCACGCAAATCGCCCCGCATGTATGGAGCAAACTGAGTGATGTCGAAAAAACCATGTTCACAGACGTGACCCGCGAAGCAGCAGCAAAAGCCAGCGCTCAAATTAAAAAGCGTGAGGGCGAGTTGACAGATGAATTTAAGAAAAAAGGCCTTCAAGTGGTGGCGGTAGACCGTGCCAGTTTCCAAGCGGCAGTGCTGAAATCCACCACTTTAGAGTCACTTGGATTTAGTCGTGCAGATTTCGACAAAATTCAAGCTGTGAAGTAAGTTGAATTCACTTAACTAAGAGACACACCATGATCGACATCGACGCAGACCCCAAGGTAATGGGAGAGGATGGCAATTTCCATGCGACCGACGACGAGGTTGATCTGTCGTCCACGCCAGTAGAAGCGTGGGCGGCTTTGGTGTTTTTCTGGCTCTTGGGAGTCACAGTGTTTTACCAATTTTTCACCCGATATGTGCTCAACGATTCGGCGGCTTGGACTGAAGAAATTGCGCGATATCTACTGATTGCTTGCGTGTTTGTAGGGGCGGCAATTGGTGTGGCTAAAAACAACCATATTCAAGTAGATTTTTTTTATAAGTTTATGTCTCCTAAGCTCGCGCGTGCCATGTCTACTTTGACTGATGCGTTAAGAACAGTTTTTTTTGCTGCGGCCGTGGTAATGACATGGCAAATGATGCAAAAGTTGGGCAACTACAAAATGACCATTATCGACCTGCCCATGAACATCGTCTATGCCGTCTGCATGCTGGGGTTTGCTGCTATGTGTGCGCGCTCAGTCTGGGTGTCGCACGTGCATTGGCATCGCGGCTATAGCGTGCTGGAAAAGCCCGGCACAGAAATGCAAGAACGCTAGGGAGACACCATGTTAAAAATTATTTTCTTGATGTTGATGTCTGGAGGCATTCCTGTGGCGGTGGCCATGGCTGGATCGTCCTTACTCTACATATTATGGGTGGGCAATCCACCGCCGTTTGTGGTGATTCACCGCATGGTCAGTGGTATCGACAGCTTTCCACTCTTGGCGGTGCCATTTTTTATTCTGGCAGGTAATTTGATGAACAATGCGGGTATTACCAACCGCATTTACAACTACGCGCTGGGCTTGGTAGGTTGGCTTAAAGGCGGCTTGGGGCATGTGAACGTGGTGGGCTCTGTGGTGTTTGCAGGCATGAGTGGCACGGCTATTGCTGATGCCGCAGGCCTTGGCACGATTGAGATCAAGGCCATGACTGACCATGGTTATAGCAAAGAGTTTGCAGTAGGTGTCACGGCAGCATCGGCCACGCTCGGCCCTATTATTCCGCCAAGCCTGCCATTCGTGATTTACGGCATGATGGCCAACGTGAGTGTGGGGGCATTGTTTTTGGCGGGCATCTTGCCAGGTGTGCTGATGGCCCTATTAATGATGCTGACTGTGGCGTATTTTGCGCACAAAAATGGTTGGGGTGCTGATGTGAAGTTTGACATCAAGCGTGTGAGTAAGGCCTTGATCGAAACTGGGGTGGTGATTGCATGGCCACTGGTATTGTGGGTGTTGATTACCAAGCTGGGTTTTCCTCCGCGTACCACGGTGTTTGCCGGGCTAATTGTTTTATTTTTAGGCGATAAGTTCTTTGCATGGCAAGCCGTGTTGCCTATCATGACTCCTGTGCTCTTGATTGGTGGTATGACCACGGGTATTTTTACCCCGACCGAGGGGGCAATTGCAGCCTGCGTATGGGCTATGATTTTGGGTTTCTTTTGGTACAAAACCCTCAGCTTTAAAATGTTTGTCAAGGTATCCCTTGACACTGTAGAGACCACGGCCACAGTGCTCTTCATTGTGGCAGCAGCAAGCATTTTTGGCTGGATGCTCACCGCTACAGGTATCACCGCCGCAATAGGGCAATGGGTGCTGGGTTTCACACAAAACCCCATGGTGTTTTTGCTAATTGCGAATTTACTCATGCTCTTTGTGGGTTGCTTTTTAGAGCCTACTGCGGCGATTACGATCCTTGTGCCGATCCTTGTGCCAATTTGCCAAAAGCTGGGCATTGACTTGGTGCATTTTGGCCTAGTGATGGTATTAAATTTGATGATTGGCCTTTTGCACCCACCAATGGGCATGGTGCTTTTTGTGTTGGCGCGCGTGGCCAAGCTTTCAGTGGAGCGCACCACCATTGCAATTTTGCCATGGCTAGTGCCGCTCATCGGTAGCTTGATCGTCATCACTTATTTCCCTGCTTTGGTGCTGTGGCTACCAAAGATGTTTTACTGAACTTTAAATTAATATGAGTAGCTTTATTAGGCTTCATGCCAATGACGATGTGGTGATTGCGCGCGCGCAGATTGTGGGAGGCGCATTGGTAGAAGGGGTTACTGTGCGCGGCCTGATTCCTGCGGGACATAAAGTAGCCGTGCATTCCATAGCACCTGGTGCTCCAGTGCGCCGCTACAACCAAATTATTGGCTTTGCCAGCAAACCAATTGCTGCGGGTGAACATGTGCACACGCAAAATTTATCGGTAGGCGATAACAAAGGCGATTTCGTACGTGACTACGCCTTTGGGGCGGATGTGAAATCAGATCCCGCCAAGCGCGAAGCTTTTTTTCAAGGTATTGTTCGCGCGGATGGCCGTGTGGCTACGCGCAATTACATTGGGATATTGTCGAGCGTGAATTGCTCAGCCACGGCTGCACGGGCTATTGCTGACTACTTTAGTCGCCAGTCACACCCTGCGGTGTTAGAAAATTTTCCCCAAGTAGACGGCGTAGTGGCGCTCACGCATGGCACAGGTTGCGGCATGGACACCGATGGTACGGGCATGCAAATACTACAGCGTACTTTAACCGGTTACGCGACACATGTGAACTTTGCAGCCATATTGGTAGTAGGTCTAGGTTGTGAATCTAATCAAATTAATGCATGGCTCGCAAACAGCAGCCTGCGTGAGGGCGACACGCTCAAGGTATTCAACATACAAGATACGGGCGGCACACGCAAAACGGTGGACAAAGGCGTTGCACTCATCAAAGAGCTGTTGCCAAAAGCCAACGCCGTGCAGCGCGTGCCATGCAGTGCCGCCCACATCAGTATTGGCCTGCAATGCGGTGGTAGCGACGGCTACAGCGGGATCAGCGCCAACCCTGCTCTTGGTGCAGCGGTAGATCTGTTGGTGGCGCATGGTGGGACAGCAATCTTGAGCGAAACCCCAGAAATTTATGGTGCAGAGCATTTGCTCACCCGCCGCGCTGTGAGCCGTGCAGTCGGCGAAAAACTCATTGCCCGCATCAAATGGTGGGAGCATTACACCCAAATTAACGACGGCGAGATGAACAACAACCCCTCACCGGGCAATAAGGCTGGCGGTCTTACCACAATTTTAGAAAAATCATTGGGCGCAGTGACCAAGGGCGGCACCAGCAATCTGCAAGCGGTGTACGAGTATGCAGAAAAAGTGAGCGCCAAAGGTTTTGTCTATATGGACACACCGGGCTATGACCCAGTAAGTGCCACTGGCCAAGTGGCTGGTGGAGCGAATATGATTTGCTTCACCACGGGGCGCGGTAGTGCCTATGGTTGCGCACCATCACCATCGCTCAAAATATCGACCAACACAGCGCTGTGGCGCAAACAAGAAGACGATATGGACATCAACTGCGGTGAAATCATTGACGGCACGGCCACGGTGGTAGAGATGGGACAGCGCATGTTTGAGCTGATCTTGGCTACGGCATCAGGCACGCAAACTAAGAGTGAAAAACATGGTTATGGACAAAACGAGTTTGTGCCATGGCAAGTGGGTGCAGTGATGTAGCGAGTGTGCAAAATTTATGAATAAAACAAAAGATGTCACCGCTATACGGTCATATATTGCTAGTATTATTGTAGCGTCTGGTAGCTTGCCAGCTGAAGGCGATCAGGTGGCAACCAATCTGGTGATGGCCAATTTGATGGGCCATGATTCGCATGGCGTGGGCATGTTGCCGCGCTATGTGGATGCTGTGCTTGAAGGTGGGCTAAGCCCAAATACCCTTGCTATAACACTGCTGGACACGGGCACACTGCTTAGTCTAGACGGACAGCGCGGGTATGGCCAAGTAGTGGGTGCACAGGCCATGCAAATGGGCATAGAGCGTGCCAAAAAACACGGTAGCTGTATCATGGCATTGGCCAATGCGCACCACTTAGGACGAATTGGCCATTGGGCAGAAATGGCGGTTGCGCATGGTTTGGTTTCAATCCATTTTGTGAATGTGCTGTCTCGTCCCATAGTGGCCGCTTGGGGCGGCGGTGATGGCCGGTTTGGGACGAATCCCTGCTGCATTGGTCTGCCTATTGAGGGTAAAGCACCTTTTATTCTTGACTTCGCTACCAGCCGTGTAGCCCAAGGCAAGATGCGCGTGGCACACAACGAGGGCAAAGCGGTGGAGCCTGGTTTGTTGATCGATACACATGGTTTGCCCACGACTGACCCTGGGGTGGTCGTTGTGCCGCAAGCTGCTGGATTGTTTGGTGCTTTGCTGCCGTTTGGCGAACATAAGGGTTATGGCCTTGCGGTAGCTTGCGAGTTGTTGGGTGGTGCCCTAACGGGAGGGGGGACATGGCATCGTGCACCCGATGACAAACGCGCTGTACTCAATAGCATGCTGACTATTTTGATAGACCCTGCCAAGCTGGGCACGCAAGCGGCTTTGCAACGCGAGGCGGTAGCTTTTGTGAACTGGCTCAAAGCCAGTCCTGCGCAGCCAGGCTTTGAGGGCGTACAGATTGCGGGTGAACCAGAGCGCCTCAAGCGCACACAGCGTGAACGCGATGGCATTGACATTGACGACACCACATGGTCTGAAATTATTGCAGCAGGACGCAAGGCAGGAATGAAAGACTAAGTATGGATACGACAAAACTGGCAGCCGCTGTGCCGCGATTGTGTGCATCTGCTGTGGAAGGTATTCAAGACAAGCGCATTGGCATTCCGCGCTACCAACGCTCTGAATTACTGCCTGGCGTCGTGCATTTAGGCCTTGGCGCTTTTCACCGTGCCCACCAAGCTTTGGTGTTTGACAGCTTGCTGGCCGCTGGTGACACGCGCTGGGGGTTGTGGTCTGTAGGCATGCGCAGTGCGGTGTTAGCCGACGATTTGAAAGCACAGGACGGCATGTATGCTGTTCAAATTGCCAGTTCAAAAGGCAGCTCTTGGCGTTGCTGCGGCGCACTGTTGCGCACTAGTGTGGCGGCCCGCGAACGCTCTGAGGTTGTGCAAGCCATTGCACGTGAGCAGACGCGCTGGTTGACCTTGACCGTGACCGAGAAAGCCTATGACACACACTTGGCTGCATTGATTGTGGATGGCCTTGCCCTGCGTCATAGTTTAGGCCTTCGCGGCATCACCATTTCTTCCTGTGACAACCTGCAAAACAATGGCCGTACCCTACAAGCTCTGTGTGTCGCACAAGCGCTGCGCCACAGCGCATTGTTGGCCGACTGGGTGGCACAGCAATGCGCTTTTCCCAATAGCATGGTAGACCGTATCGTGCCCGCAGCCTCGCCCGAGCGCCTGCGCAGCGCTCAGCTTGCATTGGGGGTTGAAGACCGCTGTGCACTGGGCACTGAAGAGTTTTGGGAATGGGTGATTGAGCGCAAGTTTGTCGATGCATCAGACGAGGCTGCTCTGGTTTCGGTGGGTGTGCTGGTGGTGGACGACGTGTTGCCTTTTGAGGAGGCCAAGCTGCGCATGCTCAATGCCAGCCATACCGCCATGGCCTGCATAGGTGCGGTGGCGGGCTTGCAGGTGATTGCGCAATGTATCCACACGCCAGCGCTGCTGCGTTTTGTGAGGGGGCTTAACCAGTTCGAAGTGTCGCCATATGTGCGTCGCCCACAGTGGGAGGCATATTTGGCGGCGTTAGTCGAGCGCTGGCAAAACCCTGCATTGCTGCACAGTGTGCACCAAATTGCCACCGACAGCAGCATCAAAATAAGTCAACGCTTCTTGCCCTGCATTGTGGGGCAACTGGTGGCGCAGCAAAGCGTCGAGCATTTGGCTTTTGCCGCTGCTGCATGGATGCGCTATGTGCGTGGGGTCGATGAAAATGGCGTAAGTTACACCGTGAACGATCCGCTGGCACCGCGTGTACAAAGTTTGGCGCACAAACATGCCGATGATGCGCTGGCCACAGCACAAGCGCTGGGCGGTATCGCCGAAATATGGGGCGACTCGCTCATTCAACATGAATTTTGGCTGTCTCGCGTGGCGCATTGGCTGCAAGCTATCCAAAACCACGGCATGTTGGCGGCATCTGCCATCTGCGCGGACAGTGTATTGAATGGGCACACAAAGAGAAACCATGCATAAGCAGCACCTGATCACCAGCGCCCGCGTAGTGGTGTGCAGCCCCGGACGCAACTTTGCCACCCTCATCATCGAAACCGACCAAGGCTTGGTCGGCATAGGCGATGCCACGCTGAATGGCCGCGAACTGGCCGTGGCCAGCTACCTCACGGACCATGTCATTCCCTGCTTGATTGGCAAAGACGCGGCCCGCATTGAAGATATTTGGCAATACCTCTACAAAGGCGCTTACTGGCGGCGCGGCCCAGTCACCATGAGTGCCATAGCCGCGGTGGACACGGCGCTGTGGGATATTAAGGCCAAGGCGGCGAATATGCCGCTCTACCAGCTTTTGGGCGGACGCAGCCGCGAGGCAGTGATGGTCTATGGCCATGCCAACGGTCAGGACATTGCCCACACCGTGGACGAAGTGCTGCGCCACAAGGAGGAGGGCTATATTGCCATTCGCGCGCAGAGCGGCGTGCCGGGCATGGACAAGGTATATGGCGTGAAAGCCAGCGGCCAAGCCAGCTACGAGCCTGCAGACGCAGCCCTGCCCAGTGAACACGACTGGAGCACTGAGAAGTATCTGCGCCACACCCCCCAGCTGTTTGACGCAGTGCGCAGCGCCGTGGGACCCGACATTCACCTGCTACACGACGTGCACCACCGCCTCACCCCCATTGAGGCGGCGCGCCTGGCCAAGTCACTAGAACCCCACCAGTTGTTTTGGATAGAAGACCCCACACCCGCTGAAAACCAAGCCAATTTCCGCCTGATACGCCAGCACAGCACCACGCCACTGGCTGTGGGCGAGGTGTTTAACTCGTTGTGGGATTGCAAACAACTCATTGAAGAGCAGCTGATTGACTACATCCGCGCCACGGTGGTGCATGCAGGCGGCATCACGCATTTGCGCCGTTTGGCTGATTTTGCCGCGATGTACAACGTGCGTATGGGGTGCCACGGCGCAACCGACTTAAGCCCCGTGTGCATGGGCGCAGCGCTGCACTTTGACACGTGGGTGCCCAATTTTGGGGTACAGGAATTGATGCCGCATTCAGAGGCTACCAACGAGGTATTTCCGCACGACTACCGCTTTGAGCGCGGTTTTATGTATTGCGGCGAAACTGCGGGGCATGGCGTGCTGTTTAATGAGCAATTGGCGGCGCAATACCCTTACAAGCGGGCTTATTTACCCGTTAACCGTTTAGCGCATGATGGAACGCTTTGGAATTGGTGATTTTAAGAAAATACTGCCAATGTCATTGTACTATGGTCATAGTTCACTATATAAAGTATAGTGATTTGATTAAACCAGCATCAAAGCCAGCGATGACTCCAGCCCATCGGTGGGCATCTTTTTAAAACCCGACCGCACATAGCGCTGCAAACGCCCTGCGCAAAATGCCGCAAGTACCGATGCGCCAACCTGTGCTGCCACAGTCGGCGTGGGGTGTCCGCTAGTTTCGTGCTGTTTACGCAATACTTGCTTAAGTGCAGATTCAATTTTGTCAAAAAACAAATTCATGCGCTGCTGCAAACGCTCGTTTTCAAACACCAGTGCATCGCCCACCATCACGCGCGCCATACCGGGGTTTTTTTCACCAAATTGCAGCAACATGGACACCATTTTGCTCGCTTGTACATTGCCAGGCGCTTCACGATCGGCTATTTGGTTCACCAACCCAAGTACGCTTTGCTCAATGAACTCAATCAAACCTTCAAACATTTGCGCCTTGCTGGCAAAATGGCGGTACAACGCGGCTTCGCTCACACTGAGCTTGGCAGCCAAAGCCGCAGTGGTTACCCGCTCTGCGCCAGGTTGCTCTAACATACCAGCAAGAGCTTGCAGAATTTGCACGCGACGCTCGCCAGGTTTGGGGCGCTTGCGTGCATTGGTCTGATTGGCAGAAGCGTCGTCACTGTCTGCAACAGAGTCTTGGGGGAAATCGGTGGTGGCTTGGCTCATAGAATGGTGCTTATAAAGACGGTGCAATTCTCGCATATGCCCCACTGGGGAAAACCAGAGTAATTCGCAGGCCACGCGCTGCCCCCCCTAAAGCGCTGGCATCTTGTAATTGCAGGTGTGCGCCGTGGCTGCGGGCGATTTCTTGTGCAATAGCAAGTCCAAGGCCATTGCCCTGCGTTGCAGTGCCAGCTAACCTGTAAAAGCGCTCTAGTACATTGCCACGTTCTGCGGCATCGATACCCGGCCCATTGTCTTCTACTTCTAAAAATGCCTCTGTATTGAGGCCGCAACGAATAGTCACACGCCCAGTGTGTGGGGTGTATTGAATGGCGTTATCCACCAAATTCGCCAGCAGCTCGCGCAGCAGCCACTCATAGCCGTGCACGGCAATTGGTTGAGCCTCAAGCCCAAGGTCAATCTGTTTGGCTGTGGCTGCATCAAGCTGCTGGCCAAGCACCTCTTCACACAAAGCCATTAGATTCACTTGGCTGGTAGCTTGCGGTGCAGCTGAGTTGGCGTCGGCACGCGAGAGTGCAAGCAATTGATGTGCCAGCTGCGATGTTCTACGCGTGGCACTTTGCAAACGAAAAATCTCATCCGCTTCTAAATATATAGCGGAATAGTCCGATTTAACGGTGACATTGGGTGAATTATCTTCAAAAATAGTATTTTCATTGTGTCTTATTGCCGCTTGCATACGTCCTCCATTGGACGTGTGCATAGCCAGCTGCGCCCATGCCTCCACCTGCGCTTGCAGCGCTGCCAGCGGCGTACGCAACTGGTGTGCGGCATCGGCTACAAAACGGCGTTGATTTTCACTTTGCGCATTCACGGTAGCAAACAAACGGTTGAGCGAATTCACCAGCGGCTGCACCTCTTGCGGCGAATTGTTTGAATCTATGGCACTTAAATCCCTGGGGGAGCGCTTTTCCACCGCATCTTTGAGCTCTAAGAGCGGCCTTAGCGCACGGCTGATCGCCCAATTGACCGCAAAAGCAGCCGCAATAGCCAACAGTAAATTGGGCAAAAGAATTTTAAAAATAAGCGCCTGCACCCAGTTTTGTTGGGGATCTGAGCCGTCGGCCAGTTGCACCACTACTTCACCAGCGGCGGTTTTGGTTCGCTGGGCGACAACTCGGTAAGTAATACCACCGTTGATTTCGCTGTGAAATTCCGGCTCATTGGTGCTGGGAGTGGGCGAACTAAGCCACGCCTCGCCAGTCAGCACATTGCCCTGCAAATCACTTACCGCATAAGCGGCCGAACCCACCCTAGGCCTTAGGAAATCTTCGATTGCGGGAGCCAGTAATATGACGGGAGGGTCTGTAGGTTTTTGGCCAAGACCCAAAATAGAATCGACAATCAATGGCACAAGACGCAGCAAGCGCTGGTCTTGCTGAATGGCTGCACTGCCAGCGGTTTGGTAGTCAAACCACGCACTAACCACCGCAAAAATACCCAGCGGCAGCAGCAGCATAGTCAGTAGCCTGCTTTGCAAGCCAGTACTCAACCCGCTTTTAATCACGGTTTGCATACTAAACAGCGACTGTTTCGCCAGTCGCCAGCTCTAACCGGTAGCCAAAGCCACGAATCGAGCGCAGCGCTATGCCGTGGGGCTCAAGCTTACCCCGCAAACGCGATATATACACCTCCACCGCATTGGCAGTGATTTCTTTGTCCCAGCCAGTCAAGGCTGCCAAAATCTTGTCTTTGGCGGCAGGTTTGGGCGCTTGGATCAGCAGGTACTCCATCACGGTCCACTCTCTGGGGCCCAAGTCCAGCGATTGGCCGTTGGCATGGGCTTGGCGCAGGGCGGTATCCAGCGTCAGTGCGCCAAAGTTCAAAGTGGCCGAAGTGGCTGCCTGCGAGCGGCGCAGCAGCGCGCGCAGGCGCGCCAGCAGCTCTGGCAGTTCAAAGGGCTTAACCATGTAGTCATCAGCCCCACCATCAAGCCCCTGCACGCGGTCGCTCAACGCATCGCGTGCGGTGAGAATGAGTATGGGCAGGGTATGGGCGTTTTGACGAATTCGCCGCGTGAGCTCTAATCCATCGGCTCGGGGTAGCCCAATATCAATAATTGCCGCGTCAAATGTCTCGGTGTCCATTACCTCAAGCGCCCGCTCAGCGCTGCCCACCCAATCGACCGCATAGCCCGCGCCAGTGAGCCCCAACTTAATTCCGCTGGCCACCATCACATCGTCTTCGACTAAGAGTAGACGCACAATAAGTTTCCCTTATGAGAAAGCGCAGCACACAACGTGGCAAGTGTGAAGGGCACGTTTAGTGGCTTCTTATCATAGTTCCATAGGCTTGGTCAGTCAAAATCTCCAATAGCATTGCGTGCGGCACCCGTCCGTCAATGATGTGCACCGCATTCACCCCGCTTTTTGCGGCATCCAAAGCCCCCGCAATTTTGGGTAACATACCCCCCGAAATCGTGCCATCGGCAAACAATTCATCAATTTGCCGCGCCGATAGGTCAGTCAGCAGCTTGCCCGATTTGTCCAGTACACCCGGTGTATTGGTTAGCAGCATCAGTTTTTCTGCTTTTAAAACAGTAGCAAGCTTTCCCGCCACCACATCGGCATTGATATTGTAGCTCTCGTTATTCTCACCAAAGCCAATCGGACTAATCACCGGAATAAAAGCATCGTCTTGCAGTGCCTTCACCACGCTAGGGTCAATCGACTCTATATCCCCCACCTGCCCCAAATCATGCTCCACGCTCGGGTCTTTGTTGTCGGCCATTTTGAGTTTTTTAGCCCGAATCAAGCCCCCATCACGCCCCGTAAGCCCAACAGCTTTGCCACCAGCGGCGTTAATCAGCCCCACAATGTCTTGCTGTACCTCGCCGGCCAACACCCATTCCACCACTTCCATGGTCTCGGCATCGGTCACCCGCATGCCCTGAATAAACTCCCCTTTTTTACCCAAACGCCCCAGCGCAGCTTCAATCTGCGGCCCCCCGCCATGCACCACCACAGGGTTCATGCCCACCAATTTGAGCAAAACCACATCTTCCGCAAAATCCGCCTGCAGCGCAGGGTCAGTCATTGCATTGCCCCCATACTTAATCACCAGCGTCTTGCCATGAAAGCGCCGAATATAAGGCAGCGCCTGCGCAAGAATCTCCGCTTTGTCGCGCGGCGTGATGTGGGATAGGTCGGGAGAGGTAAGTGCAGTAGTCAT
>JANOYR010000113.1:0-13959 GCA_031428975.1 Polaromonas sp.
AGACAGCCCCGCACCAAACAGGCTCAGCGCGAGGCCAGTGGCATATTGGTTGGTGTTAAGCCAGATCACTAAAAAGCCAAATAACGCGGCCAATGCAGCGCCTGCCAATGCGCCAGCGCCAAAGCCCAGCCAGTCATTGCCAGTCAGCACCACCGCTGCAAACCCTGCAATAGCGGCGCACAGCATGATGCCCTCAGCGCCTAAATTGACCACGCCAGACTTTTCGTTGACAAGCAGCCCCAGCGAAGCCAGCGCCAACACAGTGCCCGCATTGAGCGTGGCGGCCATTAATAAGGCATAGGATTCCATCACTTTACTGCCTTTTGAAAGCTAAGCCGGTAGGCAATGAGCGTGTCGCAGGCCAAAAGCGAGAACAATAGCAGCCCCTGAAACACACCCGTGATGGACTTGGGCAGCCCCATGCGCGACTGCGCCAGTTCACCGCCAATGTAAAACATGCTCATCAAAACCGCAGAAAACACGATGCCCACAGGGTGCAAGCGCCCCACAAAAGCCACAATGATGGCCGCAAAACCATAGCCCGCCGGCACATAGGGCGTGAGCTGGCCAATAGGGCCAGCCACCTCTAGCGCACCCGCCAAACCAGCCGTTCCACCCGAAATCAAAAGCGCAGTCCACAGCGCTTTGCGCGACGAAAACCCCGCATAGCGCGCGGCCAGCGGCGCAAGCCCACCCACCTGCTGGGCAAAGCCCGCGCGGGTGCGAAACAAAAACACCCACAGCGCGGCTACCCCCGCCAAGCCCAAGAGCAGCCCCACATGCACCCGCGAACCGTCCATGAGCTTGGGGATTTTGGTGGATGCTTCAAAGGTTTTGGTTTGGGGAAAGTTGTAGCCAGCGGGGTCTTTCCAAGGGCCGTAAACCATGTACGACAACACCAAATCAGCCACATACACCAGCATGAGGGACACCAAAATTTCATTGGCATTGAATTTGTCACGCAGCAGCGCCGTAATACCCGCCCAGACCATGCCGCCCACAATGCCCGCCACCACAACGGCCAAGACAATCCAGCGCCCGGTGTCTTTGTCGGCCAAAATCGCCACGCCGCCTGCAAATACCGCGCCCATAACAAACTGGCCTTCTGCGCCAATGTTCCACACATTCGAGCGAAAACACACCGCCAAGCCCAGCGCAATAATTAAGAGCGGCGTAGCCTTGACCATGAGCTCGCCCAGTGCGTAACCCGATTTAATGGGCTCCCAAAAGAAAACCTGCAAACCGCGCACCGGGTCTTTGCCCAGCGCTACAAAAAGTGCAATGCCTATGAGCACTGTGAGTGCCACCGCCAAGAGTGGTGAGGCATAGCTCCACAGCTTGGAAGGCTCAGCGCGGGCGGTGAGTTTAAGCATGCTGCAACTCCCACAGCCCACTCATCCACTCGCCAATTTTTGCCACCGTGGCTTGGGCGATGGGCAAAGAAGGCGACAAACGCCCCTTGGCAATCACGTGCAAACGGTCGGATATTTCAAACAATTCGTCCAGCTCTTCGCTGACAACCAGCACGGCGCAGCCCGCATCACGCAAAGCCAGCAGTTCAGCGCGAATTTGCGCGGCTGCGCCCACGTCTACGCCCCAAGTGGGCTGGGCAATGATTAAAAGGCGCGGCGTAGATTCAATTTCGCGCCCCACAATAAATTTTTGCAAATTGCCGCCTGACAGGCTCTTGGCCAGTGCGTCGGGGCCGCCCGCTTTCACGCCAAAGCGGGCGATGATGCGCTGCGCCTGCGCACGCAGCGCTGCGGTGTTGATCCAGCCAAATTTGCCCACGGCATCAGAGCGGGTGAGCAATAAATTTTGCGCCAAGCCCATGCTGGGCACTGCGCCTCGACCCAGCCGCTCCTCGGGCACATAGTGCAGGCCCATGCTGCGGCGCTGGCGCGGGTTAAGCTTGCCTGCCGATTCGCCCACAATTTCTACCATGGCGCTCTGGGCGCGGGTGTCTTCCCCGCTAAGGAGCGCTAACAGCTCTTTTTGGCCATTGCCCGACACGCCAGCAATGCCCACCACCTCGCCGCTGCGCACAGTCAAATCCATAGGCTCTAAATCCACGCCAAAGTGGTCCGTTTTGGCCGCCTGTAGCCCATTGACCCGCAGCACCACATCGCCCGCCAGCGCCTCGCGGTGCTCCAGCACAGGCGGCTGCGCACCAATCATCAAACGGCTAAGTGAGGCATTGGTCTCTTGGCGCGGATCGCACACGCCCGTCACGCGGCCGCCGCGCAGCACCGTGCAGGCGCTGCACAAGGCGCGAATCTCGTGCAATTTGTGGCTGATGTACAAAATACTGCAACCCTGCGCACTTAAGAGCCGCAGGGTGTCAAACAGCTTGTCCACGGCCTGCGGCGTGAGCACGGAGGTGGGTTCGTCCAAAATTAACAACTTGGGCTCGGTGAGCAGCGCCCGCACAATTTCGACCCGCTGACGCTCGCCCACGGCCAGTGTGTGCACCATGCGCTCGGGCTCAATGTCTAGGCCATAAATTTGTGCTTTGGCGCGGATTTTGGTGCTGACCTCGGCCAAGCTCAGGCGTTTGTCCAGCCCCAGCCACACGTTTTGCGCCACGCTCAGGGTGTCAAACAGGCTGAAGTGCTGAAACACCATGCTGATACCCAGCGAGCGTGCATCGACTGGATTTTTTACCAAAGCGGGTTGGCCGTTAAACAGCATGCTTCCACTGTCAGGGGCTACCGCACCATAAATAATCTTCATGAGCGTGGATTTGCCAGCGCCGTTTTCGCCCAACACCGCGTGGATTTCGCCGGGCAACACCTGCAAATCGATCCCGTCATTGGCCACCACAGCCGGATAGGCTTTGGAGATGCCGCTAAGGCTTAGGCGGGGGGGCTGTTGGCTCATTGCACTGGATTCTATCGTTCGTAGGTGGATTTCTGACTGGATGGTCAAGATTTTTGGGCTGCATGCTTAAATCCGCGAGAAAATTTGACCAATGTCAGCGTCATATGGTCATAGTTTGCTATTTATTTATGAGTTTAAAAGCTTGATCTGCTCGTACAAGTCCTGAATCTTTGCAATGCTCCGTTCGCCCTGGGCTTGTCGAAGGGTTCTTACACGCCAAGTCTTTTAGGGGCGCGTGCGGCGGGTGGGATGCTGGGTGTGGGGACTCATTCGATTCAAGCCGATTGCTACTCGGGGGCGTGGGTGGGTTTTCTAGTCGTATGGTGCTTGTATTTGTATTTTTTGAAAAATATTGCCAATGTCAGGGCCATATGGTCATAGCTTGCTATGCATACTATTGCAGATAGGATGACGTGTTAACCGCCAAATTGTGCGCCCACGCGCTTTGCACAGCTTGGCAATCCGCTTGGCTTAGCCTGCCCGCTTTGCGAATCACAAAGCGCAGATCGAGGGTGAAGAGTTTCAAACGGGCGATGCAGGGGCTGGTCAGGCCTGCAACGGCTAGGTCAGCCAGCGTAACATCGCCCGGCCATGCCGATTGGTTGGCGCTGGTCACCATGGCCATCACGGCGTGGCCGCTGGCTTGGTTGAAGGCTGCGCTGCTCAGAATGATTGCTGGGCGGCGCTTGCTGGCATCGCGGTCGGTGAACGGAAAAGGCACCACCACCACCTCGCAGGGGGCAAAGTTTGGCACTGCATCCATCACAAATCCTTAAACGCCACATCATCCGCTGGGCTAGACCACTCAGTGAGCGTACCGCCCAAGGCCTGCGCATAGGCCACATCCAAAGGCGTCGCCCGCCTGAGTTTGACGACATCGCCCTCGACCTGAAAGCCCACCAAATCCCCCGCCGACAGGTGCAGCACTTGGCGCACAGCCAAAGGCACGGTGGTTTGAAATTTGGAGGTAAGTTTGGCGGTTTGCAGCATGGTATTACTTTCTTACGGTAAGTTGATTATAGGTTTTGCAGCATGAACTTTGCTACTGATTATTGATGACTCCATAGCAGACTATGTGTCAATGCAAGACCTGAATCTTTGTAGTGCTCCGTTCACCCTGAGCTTGTCGAAGGGTTCTCACACACTAAGGCTTTTGGGGGCGCGTGCAGCGGGTGGCCTGATTTTTACTACGCTCCATTTCGCTCTTGGCTGCGATTTGTTCGGTCTGTGGACTGCGCAAGAAGGTCGCTTGGTTGGCCGGCTGCCTTTTGTACATCGCGAAAACCGCTACGAAAAATCAGGCCATCCGCTGCACGCTTGGGATGCTTGGTGTGGGGAATCATTCGATCCAAGCCGATTGATACTGGGGGGCGTGGGTAGCTTTTCTAGTCGTATGACATTTATATTTGTACTTATTTTAAAAATATTACCAATGTCACCGTTAAATGGTCATAGTGCGCTATATTTAATGCAGCATCTGTAGCGAGTATTGTTTGTAAATATACGCTCAATGTTGTAAGGCAATGCAAGACTTGACCCTTGATCTTCTTGTTCACCTTCTCCTTGACTTTATGACCCTTTTGACCCTTAACAAATGCTATGAATTCATGAGTGCAATATGACCATATGGCGCTGACATTGGCCGATTTTTTTTATGAATTCTTGATTTATATATTGCCCGCCTTTCTAAGGCTGACATTCTTTGCGCATCAACGACTTTTTTTTGTAATCGTATGATTACAATATTGCATATTCACCATAAAACCTTTAGCAGAATTTAGCGAGTGGCTTGCGGGTATTAAAGACGGAATGACGCGTCGCCGACTTGCACGGCGGCTTGAGAAGGCTGGCGGAGGGAACTTGGGTGATACCAAGCCTGTGGGAGAAGGCGTATTCGAGATGCGGGAGCATTTTGGCGCTGGTTGGCGCATGTATTACGTGCAACATGGGGATGTTATCGTGGTCATGCTGGGCGGCGGCACCAAGTCAACGCAAGCAGCCGACATCACTGCGTCAATTGCAATTTCTAAAACTATTGAGGACTAAGAGCATGACAACGAAAATCCGCATTGCCGATTTACCCACTTTTGACATGGCCGAATACCTTGAAGATGACAAAGCCATTGCTGAGTACCTGACCATTGTGATGGAGGAAAACGACCCCGCTGCACTGGCAAACGCCTTGGGCACGATTGCCCGAGCCCGTGGAATGACGGATATAGCAGCCAAATCGGGGTTGGCGCGTGAGTCCATTTACAAAGCACTTCGCCCCAACGCGCAGCCACGGTTTGAAACGATTAACCGTGTTTGCCATGCGCTAGGCGTTCGGCTGGTTGCTCAGCCTTATGCTGCAGAGCCAAGGCTTGAGGCTGCGTGATTAAGCGCTATACGGAGCAGGCTTTGATCACTTTATGTCAGGTCTGCGCTTTCTCGTCCGGCATGGTCACTCGCGTAGCCGCAGGGCGAGGTATTTATTCGAGTTAGCTGGAAAACTAGCAGCGTCTTTGTCAAAAGCATGGTTTCTCCCTGTCTCACGTTTTAATTTTCTCTTTATACGAAAAATAGTGGCAATGTCGCCGCCAAACGGTCATAGTACGCTACTACTTGCATAGCGTGAAGCGCTCTTAGAGTAACGTGGCTGCGGTATCAAAACCTCACGGCGAACAGTATTAGCCGCACTGCCGTCCAATTGCAGCGGCGGGGTCACCACACACTCGGTGCTAATGGCCTGTTTATCAAACCTCCCCAAACGTATCCACCACCGTTTGCCGCAGCCAACGCACCCCATCATCGGGCAAAGCCTTGGCACTGCTGTGGACAGACACGGCAAAGTCTTGCAGGGGCAGCTGCACGTCTAGGATGGTGCAACCGCCTTGGGCCACAAAGCTGCTGGCGATTTGGCGGGGCAAGATCACGGCTAGGTCGGTGGCTTCTACTATGCGGGGCAGGGCTAGAAAGTGTGCCACGCTGAGCACCAATCTAGATTCCAACTGCAGGAGTTTGAGGATGTGCAGGGTGTCGGTGTGGGTGCGCACGGTGGCGTATTGCAGGGTTTGCAGATTGGGTGGCGCGGGGGGTGCGAGGTGTGCGCTATGTTGCAAGCAGGGGTGGCCGCTGCGCACCAGCAGCACATAGCTGTCGTGCATGAGCACGCTGTGTTGTGTGCCTTTTACGGTGGGCAAAAAGCCCAGCGCTAGGTCAATGTCGCCGCGCTCTAGCGCTAGGGCAATGCTGTCGTGCGGCAGGGGCGCGGTGCGCAGGCGCACACTGGGGGCTTGGCGCTGCAATACCTGCATTAGGCGGGGCAAAAAGCGTGCCTCGCCAATGTCGCTCAGGTGCAGGGCAAAGCTGCGTTGCGAGCTGGCGGCATCAAACGGCGCTGATTCGCGCAGCGCTTGCTCCATGTGCGCAATGGCTGCCCGAATGTGCGGAGCCATGCGGGCGGCGCGGGCGCTGGGCTGCATGCCCGCCGCGCTGCGGCTAAACAGCGGGTCGCCCAGCAAAGTGCGCAGGCGCACCAAGCCTTGGCTGGCGGCAGGCTGGGTTATGCGCAGCAGCTTGGCGGCATCGCTCACACTGGCGGTGCGCGCCACGGCATCAAACAGGCGCAGCAGGTTCAGGTCAATCGCGTCAATATGCATAAATCTAATAATGCTTAGTTAATTTATTGTATGGGCGAATGGGCTGGCGCGGGGCATACTTGTCTTGCATGTAGCACATAGCAGGAGACGCGCGTGGAAGTATCGTTTAGCAAAGAGATTGAGCAACTGCGCTTAGGCGCTGGCCAAGAGTTCCATGGGGAGGGGATTTTGGCGATCACCAAGGGGCTTTTGCAGTCTGGTGTGGCCTATGTGGGCGGCTATCAGGGTGCGCCTGTGTCGCACTTGTTGGACGTGATGGTGCAGGCCAAAGACTATATGGACGAACTGGGCGTGCATGTGGAGGCCTGCTCGAATGAAGCGAGCGCTGCGGCCATGCTGGGCGCTAGCATTCATTACCCACTGCGGGGCGCGGTCACATGGAAGTCGATAGTGGGCACTAACGTAGCAGCGGACGCGCTGTCTAATTTATCGTCCCCCGGGGTCACGGGGGGGGTGTTGGTGGTGGTGGGGGAAGACTATGGCGAGGGCGCGTCGGTGATTCAGGAGCGCAGCCACGCGTATGCACTTAAAAGCGCCATGTGTTTGCTCGACCCTCGCCCCGATTTGGGCAAAATGGTGGACATGGTGGCGCATGGTTTTGCGCTGTCGGAGGCATCCAACATGCCGGTGCTGATGGAGCTGCGCATCCGCGCCTGCCATGTGCGCAGCAGCTTTGTGGCACGCGACAACATCAAACCCGCTATTTCCACCCGCCATTGGATGGAAAACCCCGCCGCGTTTGACTACGCCAAGCTGGCGCACCCGCCGGCTACTTTTCCGCAAGAAAAACGCAAAATTGCCGAACGCCTGCCCGCCGCGCGGCGCTATATAGTGGCGCATGGGCTCAACGAACTCATGCCGGGCAAGCATGCCGACCTAGGCTTGATCGTGCAGGGCGGCATTTACAACGCGCTGATTCGCAGCTTGCAAGAGCTGGGGCTGGCCGATGCGTTTGGGGCCACTGACATTCCGATCTTGGTGCTGAACGTGAGCTATCCGCTGGTGCATGACCAAATTGGCGAATTTTGCACTGGCAAACGCGCCGTGATGGTGGTGGAAGAGGGCCAGCCTGAATACATAGAGCAAGAGATTGCCCTGACCCTGCGCCGCGCCGACATTGCCACCAAGCTGCATGGCAAAGACTGGCTGCCCGCTGCGGGGGAATATGGCGTGGAGGCCATAGCCACTGGTTTGCTACAATTTGTGCAGCACTATATTGAATCTGTTATTGTGGCAGGGCATGATTCTTTGGATGATTCAATCCATAGGGCGGCGGATTGGTTATCAGGCAATGCTGCACGGCGCGTAGCGGTATCTGCGCAGCTGGTAAAGCCCCTGCCCGCACGGCCACCGAGCTTTTGCATTGGCTGCCCCGAGCGGCCGGTGTTCTCGGCACTCAAACTGGTGCAGCAAGACATTGGCCAAGTGCATATTGCAGGCGACATTGGCTGCCACGCGCTGGCTACCTTTGAGCCTTTTTCTATGGGGCATTCGATTTTGGGCTATGGCATGAGCTTGGCCAGCCGCGCAGGCGTGTCGCCCATGATGCAGCGGCGCACACTGGCCGTGATGGGCGATGGCGGGTTTTGGCACAACGGCTTGCTCACGGGCGTTCAGAGTGCGCTGTTTAATGGCGACGATGCGGTATTGCTGATTTTTAAAAACGGCTACACCGCCGCCACCGGCACACAAGACATTATTTCCACACCCAGCAGCCAAGCGGCGATCAACGAAGTGGACAAAAAGCGCAGCTTGGCGCACACCAACCAAACCATAGAAACCACGCTCACGGGCATGGGCGTGGGCTGGATGCGCACTGTGCACACCTATGAAGTGGCCAAGATGCGCCGCACGCTCAAAGAGGCGTTTACCAGTGATTTCAATGGCCTGAAAGTGATTGTGGCCGAAGGCGAATGCCAGCTAGAGCGCCAGCGCCGCATCAAGCCTTGGCTGGCCAATTTACTCAAAAAAGGCAAACGCGTGGTGCGGGTGAAATACGGGGTGGACGAAGACGTGTGCAACGGTGACCACGCCTGCATTCGCCTATCGGGCTGCTCTACTTTGACTTTGAAGGACAACCCCGACCCGCTCAAAGTGGACCCCGTGGCCACGGTGATTGACGGCTGCGTGGGCTGCGGGCTGTGTGGTGAAAACGCGCATGCGGCAACTTTGTGTCCTTCGTTTTATCGGGCTGAGGTGGTGCAAAACCCACGGATGGTGGAGCGGCTGTGGCATGGGGTTCGGGGTGGGTTTGTGCGGCTTTTGCAAGCTGCTTGATGCATGGTTGGTATGCACATAGAGACATTCGAAACCGGACTGCCGGACGCTGAGGGCGCAAAAGTTACGCAGAAGACGCAAAAGAATACCGAAATTAATTTTATATTTATTCCTATTTTTATAGCGCACTATAACCATATGACGATGACATTGACCTGATTTTCTTAAAAAATGACTACTAAACCTATTTCTTTGTTAATTTGTGCGCTCGGTGGTGAAGGCGGTGGGGTGTTGACTGAGTGGATCATTGAGGCGGCGCGGCGCTCTGGGTTTGCGGCGCAGAGCACGTCTATTCCAGGGGTGGCGCAGCGCACGGGGGCTACTACCTATTATGTGGAGGTGTTTCCCACGCCGATTGCGCTGCTGGGGGGCAAGCGGCCAGTGTTTAGCCTCAACCCTGTGCCCGGTGCGCTGGACGCGCTGGTGTCCTCGGAGCTCTTAGAGACCACGCGGCAAATTGGCAACGGCATGGCTACGCAGGTGCGCACCCGCGTGGTCACCTCTAGCGCACGGGCGCTGACCACCATGGAACGCATGCAGCTAGGCGATGGGCGAATAGACGATGCACAACTGGTGCAAATTGTGCAGCGCCACAGCAAGGAGCACCATATCATTGACATGCCACTGCTGGCTAAAAAAGCGGGCACGATGGTGAGCGCGGTGATGCTGGGGGCGGTGGCGGGCAGCGGGATTTTTCCGTTTGCTCGGGCGGATTTTGAGGCGGCGGTTACTGGCGAAGTGGACGATGCAAACAAGGCCAATGCGCCAGTTAATACGGTAGCTCAGGCCAGCTTGCGCGGCTTTGGCTTGGGCTTTGATGCCATTGCCCAGCCCTTACTGCAAGCGCAGAGTTTGAAGGATATGCTGTCTGACGCGCCCGATGCAGGCCTTTCGCCCCAATCGCCGCAATCGCCACACAATGCGCACCCTAGCTTGCCAAGCGGCATTGCCACCCAGTTTCCGCAAGCAGTGCACGCCATGCTGGGCCTGGGCTATGCGCGGGTGTGCGACTACCAAAGCGCGGCGTATGGGCAGCTGTATATCAGCCGCATGCAACAGGTGGTGCAAGCCGAGCAGGCGGCTGACCCTGCGGCTGCGCATGCGTGGGCTACCTCGCGCGAGACGGCCCGCTGGCTGGCGCTGTGGATGGCGTTTGACGACATCGTGCGGGTGGCCGACCTGAAAAGCCGCGCCAGCCGCTGGGCGCGGGTCAAATCCGAAGTAAAAGCCAAAGACGGCGAGCTGCTGCGCGTGTTTGACCATTTCAAACCCGGCGTGCCCGAGTTTGCGGCACTGTTGCCCACGGGCTTGGCCAACCGACTCATTGCTTGGGACAGGCAACGCGCACTCAAGGGCAAAGAAGCATGGGCACTGCCACTCAAAATTGGCTCACATTCGGTGCTGGGCATGCTCAGCCTGCGCGGTTTGGCCAGCCTGCGCTGGCTGCGCGTGCACGGCAGCCGCTATGCGCTAGAGCAGCAGCTCATTGAGGCATGGTTGGGCGGCGTATTGCAGGGCACACAGCGCCACTGGCAACTAGGCCACGAGCTGGCGCTGTGTGGCCGCCTGATTAAAGGCTATGGCAGCACCAACGAACGCGGCAAAGACCGCCTCGCCCACATGCTGGCGCACCTAGCCCACAACGCCGGAACAGACGCGGATACAGGCGCGGATACAGGCGTTGGTGCATCGGCAGCCGCAAGCGCGATAGCCGATGCACGCGCCGCCGCCTTGGCAGACGATCATGGCGCGGCGTTTGATGCCAGTTTGCGCAAACATGCTGCGCCGGCCCGCACACTGAAAGAGCAACCCATACGTTTCATGCGCAAGCCCCCGCAGCGTGCGAAAGCCACCGTTTTATAAAGGAGACTCCCTATGTTCACCCCTTCAGCTACGCCCCGCTCTGTCGCCCGTTTGTCACATCGTTTGTCACCGCATTTACCACCGCGTTGGTCAAAGCGCATTTTTATTCCTACGCTGGTGGCTTTAGTTCTTAGCGCTGGCCTGCCCGCCATGGCGCAAACTTTTCCAAGTAAGCCCATCCGCGTTATCGTCAGCTTTCCGCCGGGCGGCGCCGCCGACCAAATCGCCCGCGCAGTGTCCGTGCCGCTGGCCGAGGCTTTGGGGCAAGCGGTGGTGGTAGAAAACCGCGCGGGCGCTAACGGCAACATTGGCGCAGAGGCGGTGGCCAAAGCGCCCGCCGATGGCTACACCCTGCTGATGAGCTCGGGGGGCACGGTGTCGATCAACCCGCACCTGTATGCCAAGATGAACTACGACCCCGTGAAAGACCTGATTCCGGTGGCGGCGGCAGCTAAAGTGCTGGTTTTTTTAGAAACCCACCCCAAAGTCCCCGCCAATACAGCCAAAGAGTTTTTGGCCTACCTCAAAGCCAACCCCGGCAAGCTCACTTTTGGCACGCCCGGCAGCGGCAGCTCACCGCACTTAGCCGCCGAAATGATGAAGGCGCAAGCGGGCGTGTTTGCCACACATATTCCCTACCGGGGCGCAGCGCCTGCCATGCAAGACCTGCTGGGTGGCCAGATTGATTTCATGTTTGACCCCGGCATTGGCCTGCAAAACGTGAAAGCAGGCAAGCTCAAAATGCTGGCCGTGGGCAGCCCCAAGCGCTCCCCACTTTACCCCGACGTACCCACCATGGACGAAGCGGGGCTGCGCGGCTTTGATGCCGACAGCTGGTTTGGCTTTTATGCACCCACGGGCACGCCCCCTGCGGTGGTGAGCAAGCTCAACGCCGAAGTGAATAAAATTTTAAACAGCAAAGCATTTGCTGACCGCATGACTGGTCTTGCAGCCATACCTGCTCCCATGAGCCCCGCCGATTTTGGCGCACGCGCCAGCTTTGACAGCCTGCGCTTTGGTGCGCTCATCAAAGCACGTGGCATCAAGGGGGATTAATTGAGCTTGCGTACCGTTACCTACCAGCAGAGCGTGGAGTTTGGCCACTGCGACCCAGCGGGCATTGTCTGGTTTCCTAACTTTTTCCGCTGGATAGATGCGGCCAGTCGCCATTACTTCACCGAATGCGGCGTACCGCGCTGGGAGCAAACCACGCAAACCCTAGGCGTGATTGGCACGCCGCTGGTAGACACCAAAAGCCAGTTCCTCAAAACCGCCACCTACGGCGAGCTGCTGCATATCCGCGTGCAAATCACCGAGTGGCGTGAGAAGAGTTTTGTGCAAAGCTACACCATTGTGCGGCCCATGCAAGACGGCACTGAAGACACCATCATGCAATGCCAAGAGGTGCGCATATTTGCGGCCAAGCGCACCGATGGCAAAAACGGCATTCGCGCTGTGCCGATTCCGCCGAGTATTCGGGTTTTGTGCGAAGCGGCGTAGAAAATTTGCACAATATCACCGTCAAATAGCCGTAGTTTGCTATTTATTTAGTATTTTTTACCTCGAAAATCAGAAACAATTTAGCCATCGCATCAAAACAAAAACTGTGCATACATGCAGTGGCGGCCCACCGCTTTGGCTATTGTGGTGAAAAGGGGAATCAGGGTTTACCGCTAGCGCTATGTTGGCGACGGCGGAAGCTAGCCGTGAAACCAACCAACGCTAGGCAAGCGGCGAAAGGCACCATGAGTTCCCAAGCGTAGTTGTTCCCGGGGACTGCCAAGCGCATATAGTACTTGGCTGCGTCGGCCATGATGCCCGCAAGCGCCAAACAACTGACCCACATGATCCAAGCTGGCGCTCGTCCCTGTCTAGAAGCCAGCTTGAAAGCACCCACTGAAGTAGCCAAGCCCGCGAAACCAACCAAACTTGATACGAACGAGTAGCTGTCAAGAAAGACTTGGCCAAAAAGGAAGGCGGCAAAAGCAACAAAGCCAGTGTACAAGGCAGAAAGTGTGAGGATCGTCGACATGTTGATTGCACACAGTAAACGCCGAGTTAGCATCCGACTTGGATTCACTAGCTAGGCAATAAGCTTCATTTATTCTAAAACAAGTAGCGCTCTAAAATCGTTCACATTGGTAAACGTGGGGCCCGTAACCACTAGGTCACCCAACGCATCAAAGTATCCGTAAGCATCGTTGCGGTCTAGGTAGTGGTCAATTTTCATGCCTTGTGCCATTGCCCGTTTGAGCGTATCGGGCGCAACAAAAGCCCCAGCATTGTCTTCCACGCCGTCAATGCCATCGGTGTCCGCCGCCAGTGCGTACACGCCCGCTGCGCCTTGCAACGCCTGCGCCAGCCCCATGCAAAACTCCCCAGCGCGGCCACCGCGCCCACGGGCTTGGCTTACTTTTCGGGGGCGCACAGTCACCGTGGTTTCACCGCCCGACAAAAGCACGCAGGGCTTGGTGAATGCGCCTTTGCCCAGCGCTGCAGCGCGTGCCAGTGCCGCATGCACTTTGCCCACTTCGCGGGATTCGCCTTCAATTTCGTCGCTCAAAATATACACATTGAGCCCCGCTGCACGCGCCACGGCGGCGGCCGCTTCTAGCGATTGTTGGGGCGTGGCGGTCATGTGCAACACATTGCTGTTAAAAATAACATCACCCGGCTTGGGTGTTTCTAATGCGCCGCTTACAAGCTGCACTTCAATATGCGCTGGCACTGAAATGCCGTAGCGCTGCAAAATAGACAGTGCATCGGCACAGCTTGTAGCGTCTGGCACCGTGGGGCCGCTGGCAATCACACTGGCATCGTCCCCTGGCACATCGCTGATGGTGAGCGTGACCACGCGGGCGGGCGCACAAGCGGCGGCTAGTCGGCCACCCTTGATGCCCGAGAGGTGTTTGCGCACGCAGTTCATCTCCACGATATTTGCGCCACTGTTGAGCAGCTCTTGGTTAATGCGCTGTTTGTCGGCAAAATCCAAGCCGTCCACCGGCATGGTGAGCAGGGCCGAGCCACCGCCCGATATGAGGCAAATCACCAAATCGTCCGCAGTCAAGCCACGCGCCATGTTCATGATGCGCTGCGCAGCGGCCAGCCCCGCCGCATCGGGCACAGGGTGCGCCGCCTCCACCACCTCAATGCGCTGGCGCAAACCCGCTGGACGAGGCGGAATATGGTGGTAGCGCGTCACCACCAAGCCCTCTAGCGGCGCGTCGAAAGGCCAATACGCCTCGAGCGCCTGCGCCATCGCCCCGCCGGCTTTGCCCGCTCCTAAAACAACCGTCCT
>JANOYR010000114.1:0-2413 GCA_031428975.1 Polaromonas sp.
GGCCTGACAACGCCCGCGCCGCCCTGCCCTTGGCCGATTTGGCCATTGACCTGCGGGTCAATGCCGATGCGTCGCGCAGCGTCACCCTGACTGCTCACACCGCGCTAGGCGCAGCGCTTTTGGTATGACTGATGCACCAAACTGTGGGGATTTTGCGCCACGGACGCAGGCTTTGTCTGATGCTGCGCTGCCAATACCGGCAAACGCTGGCGTGCCGCGCCGCCAAGCGCCCACGGTATCGCGCCGCCATGCGATCAAAAGCGGCGCACTAATACTGCTTCTTACGCAATCCCACATTGCATTTGGCGCTACGATTATTGCAGTGCGGGTGTGGCCAGCGGCTGACTACACACGGGTCACCATTGAGTCCGATGCGTTGCTGACTGCCAAGCCGCTGTTTGTAGCCAATCCGCCGCGCTTGGCGGTAGACATCACGGGCATAGAGCTGAACCCTGCTTTGCGCGAACTGGTAGGAAGGGTGAAATCTGACGACCCTTTTATCAGTGGGGTGCGGGTGGGCCAAAGCATGCCGGGTGTCGTGCGTTTGGTCTTGGATTTGAAGCAAGCCGCCCTGCCGCAGGTGTTCAATTTACCGCCCGTGGCCGCCTACCAACACCGCTTGGTGTTTGACCTGTTTCCCACGCAAACGGCTGACCCGCTAGAAGCCCTGATAGCCGAGCGGGTGAAAGACACCGCAAGCCAAGCAGCAGCACAGGGGCTCAAATCGGCTGATACAAGGCCAGATGCCAAATCCGACCCATTGGGCGATTTAATGGCGCAGCAAGGCGCTAAGCCCACATCCAGAGCAAATCCAACCGCCGCTCAAAATGCTACTAAATCAATAGCAAATAATGACCATCCCACAGTGACATTGGGCAAAAATTCTGTAAAACCCCCGCCAGAGAGCGCTTTCGAGCCAAAAACCGACCGTTTAATCATTGTGGCGCTTGACGCGGGCCACGGCGGCGAAGACCCAGGCGCTATTGGGCCTGCGGGCACGCGCGAGAAAGACATTGTGCTCAGCGTTGCCCTGCGCCTGCGCGAGCGCATCAATGCATCCAGCGTCAACGGCAACCCCATGCGTGCCATGCTCACCCGCGACGGCGACTTTTTTGTGCCCCTGCATATTCGGGTGCAAAAGGCGCGGCGCGTGCAGGCCGACTTGTTTATCAGCATCCACGCCGATGCTTTCACCACCCCGCAGGCCAGCGGCGCCAGTGTGTTTGCGCTCAGCCAGCGGGGGGCCAGCAGCGCTGCCGCCCGATACATGGCCGAAAAAGAAAACAAAGCCGACGCCGTGGGCGGTATCAACCTAGGGGCCAAAGACCAGCAGGTGCAAAGCGCCCTGCTCGACATGAGCACCACGGCGCAAATCAATGATTCGCTCAAATTGGGCGGCCATTTTTTGGGGGAAATTGGCGGTTTTGCCAAGCTGCACAAGCCCCGCGTCGAACAAGCCGGATTTGCCGTGCTCAAAGCGCCCGATATTCCCAGCATATTGATAGAAACCGCCTTCATCAGCAACCCCGAAGAAGAGCAAAAACTACGCGACTTGGCCTACCAAGACCGCCTAGCGGATGCCATGATGCGCGGCATATTGCGCTATTTTGCCAAGAATCCGCCGCTGGCGCGGTCGCGGACGGCTTGAAATACAACTACCCCGCATCCAAACCATCAAGCCCTTTGTATACCTCACCATCATTGCGTTTACCCACCCGAACCACATAAAGCATCAAAATTGCATTTTCAATCCGATAAATGATGCGGTAGTCACCAGACTTGATGCGCTGGAAACGGGGGTAGCCCTGCAACTGTTTAGATGGGATGGAGCTTGGGTCTTGCGCGAGCTGGTCAATCTTGCTGGTGATTTGCTCTGCGTGTTTGCGGGGTATTTTTGTGAGAAATTCTTTGGCTTTTTTTGACAGGTCAATATCAAGCATGGCGGAACTGGTTTAAAAAATCGCGCGATGCGTCTACGCCCAAAAAACCTTCGGCTTCGGCTTGCAAGGCCAACTGTCCGTCAATATGGTCTTGCAGCACCTCGGGCGACATCACATACACCACGAGCCTGCCGCGTCGGGTCACCGATATGATTTGGCGCTGGGCTTTGTCTAGCAAAGCGCCAAAGCTGTTTTGGGCTTCTACGGATGGCATGGTGAGCATGGCAACACTTTCGTTGGAAATGGCTAATGTAGCTATTCTAGCCAGTTACACGCAAACAAACACACCCGCCCAAACGCATTAAACCTTCACCTTACTCGCCCGCCAAGCCCCCAACATGGCCATTAGCCCGGGCACAATAATCATGGCCCAGATGATGATGCTCATATTGGCTTTTACCCAAGCCATGTTGCCAAAAATATAGCCCAAGCTCACCAAGCCCACCACCCACAACACTGCGCCCAGCACGTTG
>JANOYR010000115.1:0-20349 GCA_031428975.1 Polaromonas sp.
AAGATGAGATCTGCCGGGGCCTTGAGCCCCCTAAAGAGTCGTTCTAGACCAGGACGTTGATAGGTCAGGTGTGGAAGCGCAGTAATGCGTTAAGCTAACTGATACTAATTGCTCGTGCGGCTTGACCCTATAACTTTGATTACAATGTGATCAAGGAAGTTATGCCAAGTTAGACGCATTCAAAATACAGCACATGTGAAAACTTGTGCCATCTAATTCGATCTCTATGAATTCGATTGTTTGATTTTTTTGTTGTGTTTTGCTAGTTAAATAGCCTCACAGTAAATGATCAATCGATCAAAAAGTTATGCCTGATGACCATAGCAAGTTGGTCCCACTCCTTCCCATCCCGAACAGGACAGTGAAACGACTTAGCGCCAATGATAGTGCGGATTCCCGTGTGAAAGTAGGACATCGTCAGGCTCTTATGCCGAAAACGCCTCATCGATTGATGAGGCGTTTTTATTTGTGCTAAGGATAGTGCTGCACATTTCACTAGTCACGTGACAATAATAATATTGTCACCATTGCTCAATTATGGTTTTGAGCGTAGTTCACGACGCAATATTTTGCCAACGTTCGATTTTGGCAGTTCGTCTCTAAATTCAATGTATTTTGGTATTTTGTAACCAGTAAGTTGTTGCCGACAATATCTGGCAACATCGTCCTCTGTCAACGAGGCATCACTCTTCACTACGAAAACTTTGATAGCTTCGCCCTGTTTGTCATCTGCTATACCGACAGCTGCGCATTCAACCACACCCGGACACATAGAAATCACATTTTCGAGCTCATTTGGAAACACATTAAATCCGCTGACGATGATCATGTCTTTTTTACGGTCTACTATTTTTGTATAACCATTTGTATCCATGATGCCCACATCGCCAGTCCGCATAAAACCGTCTGGTGTGAATGCCTTTGAATTTTCCTCTGGCTGGTTATAGTAGCCAACCATGACGTTAGGGCCTTTAATACAAATTTCGCCTGAATCGCCTATGGCAAGTGAGTTGCCTTGATCGTCTTTGATCGCAATTTCAACACTAGGTAATGGAAGGCCGATAGTGCCGGAAAATTTTGCGTGCGTCGATGGGTTATTGGTACCCATAGCGCAGGTTTCGCTCATTCCCCAGCCTTCTATCATGGCGCAATGTGTTGTTTCTAACCAGTGCTTGGCTGTACCTTCCGATGCGGCCATTCCACCCGCTTGAGAAACACGAAGTTTAGAGAAATCAACCGATTTAAATTGTGGGTGTTGAAGCAATGCATTAAATAAGGTGTTGACCGCTGGTAGCATGTGAAAAGGTCGCTTTTTAAGAGTCTCGACAAATTTGCCAAAGTCCCGCGGATTGGGAATCAATGTCATGTGTGACCCCCAACGGATGGACAGCAGGCATATGCCTAAAGCGAAAATATGATAGAGGGGCAGCGCTGCTATAGAATTGACTTTGCTGAAATCACCTATGTCCTTAAGCGCTGGCGTGAACCAAGCCTCACCTTGTAAGACTGCCGCGATGGTATTGCGATGGGTGAGTACAGCTCCTTTGCTCAAACCTGTGGTGCCCCCGGTGTATTGCAAAAACGCAATCGAATCAAGAGTCGCCGCACTCGGTTTTAGAGGCAGTTTTGTGCCATCTGCAATGGCTCGGTTAAAGGGTGTCACGGTAATGCCACCATCGAGTGGCAAGGCATAAGCGGGTACTAATTTTGCGATATGGCGAACTGCGAAAGTAAGCCAGTTACCATACCAAAAACCGAGTAAATCTCCCATGGAGGCAATAATTACCTGTTTTATAGCGGTGTTGGGTAACACTTGTGCCAATGTTCCTGCGAAGTTTTCAAGAATAACGATTGCGGTTGCGCCACTGTCTTTCAGTTGATGTTCTAGTTCTCGCGCAGTGTATAGCGGGTTAACGTTTACGCATGTATAGCCCGCCCGCAAGATGCCAGCCATGGAGACTGGGAATTGGGGAATATTGGGTAGCATAATCGCTACGCGTGCATCTGGCTCGAGTCCTCTGCTTTGTAGCCAAGCGCCTAATGCGGCGCTCAGGCTGTCGCATTGGCTGTAGCTCATCCAGCGCTCCATGCAAACAGTCATGGGGTTGGAAGCGTGTTTTTTAAAACTCTCTTCGAGCATAGCCGTCAAGGAGCGATAACGCTCTGGGTTGATCTCATGCGGCACATCTGCCGGATAATTTTTAAGCCAAATTTTTTCCATATTAATCTCCATATAACAGGAGATATTGTGATGGCTGAACGTGGCCGCAGGGCTGAGTGCTTGCCCTAGGTCTTAGTAAAACTACTGCTTAGGGAGCGAACCAATTTAGAAGCAGCACAAAACTGTCATATGGTGGACAGTTGATCTTCAAGCGCCTGCGTGGGAAGTGTGAACATGTCGTCGATCCAAGCAGACTCTCTAGTTGATATGGTGTTCAAAAAAATATCGCATGCGCCTTTGTGCTGGCGCATGGACGAAAAGGTGTCAAATCCTTGTTCTAAAAATCGTTGCAGTTCTGCTAACCCAGCGGCTGAAGCAGGCCCGCGCATCATTTTGAGCATGGTACGAAGCCCTGATTTGCCGGTGAGCTGATTGAGAGATTGTCCAATTTGCAATGCGGCAGTCAATTGCTGACGGCGAAGCGCTATATGACCCGTTTCGCGCCATGCATAAACATAGCGTCTGGGTAGTGCTACGTTAAGCATGTCATGAGATATCCTAGCCATAGCATCATCGAGCGATTCGCTTAGCGCGTGTAGCTGTGCTAGTTGCAGCGCGGTATCGACAACTACAGCGGGAAACATGCGCTCTAAAGTTCCAGCGATGCGCGAAAACTGTGCATCGCGTTGGCTGTAGTCACGTGTACCGTAGAGCTCTGAAAGAAAGAATTGCGTTGGGGCAGCAAACTCAGCGCTCGACAATAAATCGGCGTAATGTGATTCAAAGCGCCTAGATTGCAAAGATTTCACTTCAAGTACAGCAAGATCGAGTCCTTCGTGGAGCGCACGCGCGGCGCGTAATTGCCCAACAGCAGCGATGCAGCTGCGAATGTCGGGGGGGGTATCGATGATCACTTGCATATAAACCCCAAGTGTATCTAGATGCGGAGCTCTAGCGACACAATAGTAAGCCGTGCCATGATCAAATGATGCAAAGACGACATCTATTGAAACTAGGAATTGCCAGTGCTGCAACACTGACAATCATTGGAGCTGCGGTGGCTTTGGTACAGCCCAGCCTGGAAAAAAGCCGCCTAAGCGAGAGGGGGCGCAGTATATTCAAAGCTGTTGGCGCAGCCGTACTCAATGGCAGCTTACCAAAAGAGCCGAAACAACAAGCGATAGCCTTGAGCGGACTGTTGCAGAGGGTCGACATTCTGATTGGCAATCTGCCACCGCATGCACAGGCAGAAATATCGCAGTTATTGGCGGTTTTGGGCACTTCGGTAGGCAGACGTGGCTTGGCCGGCTTGTCGGAAGACTGGAAATTGGCTGACATTGCGAAGATACAAGCTGCACTACAAAGCATGCGCTTATCTTCAGTCGCCATGCGGCAGCAAACGTACCATGCGTTGCACGATATCGTAGGGGGTGCGTATTTTTCAGATGCCAGCACTTGGAGCTTACTGGGCTATCCTGGTCCTTTAAAAATCTAGGACCCTAAATTTCATCACAATATGCCACCTGAATACAGAAAAATGACACCATGAGCAGTTTGCAAGACCCTATTAAAGCTGGTTTAAAAAGAGGATGGAAAGTCACGGGTGGTAACTTTGCCCAGTCTCCTGCCGCCATAACCTGTGATGTTGCAATCATTGGTACAGGCGCTGGGGCGGGGGTAACTGCTGAAATTTTGACAAAAGCCGGATTAAGTGTGGTGATGGTGGAGGAGGGGCCGCTTAAATCAAGCAGCGACTTTAACCAAAAAGAATCAGAAGCATACCCAGAGCTCTACCAAGAAAGTGCTGCACGCAAAACAGCGGACAAAGCCATCAATATATTGCAAGGCCGTTGTGTAGGCGGCAGCACGACGGTCAATTGGACCAGCTCTTTTCGCACACCAGTACCCACGCTGCAGTATTGGCAACAACGGTATGGGCTGGGCGACTATGGAAACGACGATTTAGCGCCGTATTTTGAACAAGCAGAACGGCGCTTGAACATTGGCCCATGGCTTACAGCGCCCAACGAAAACAACGATCTACTGCGCAGAGGCGCAGCCAAATTGGGTATTCCTGCGGCAGCTATCGCACGCAATGTCAAAGGCTGTTGGAATATTGGCAGCTGTGGATTGGGTTGCCCGACCAATGCCAAACAATCGATGCTGGTGACCACCATTCCCGCAGCCTTAGATGCGGGCGCACAGCTCTTGGTGCGCACACGTGCAGAACGCTTTGAGTTTTCGGGAGGCAAAGTAACCTCGTTGCATTGTGTTTCTATCGAAAATACAGAAAAAAATGGCAATGTCACCGTCAAATCGTCACATATAGCTACTAAAATAATAGCAAAACACTATGTGTTAGCTGGCGGAGCAATCAACTCTCCTGCCGTATTGCTGCGCAGCCAAGCACCAGATCCCCACGCGCTCTTGGGGACGCGCACTTTTTTGCACCCAGTCGTGGCATCTGCTGCAATATTAGAGCAGCCAGTGCATGCTTGGACGGGTGCGCCACAGACTATTTACAGTGACCATTTTTTAGAAACCCAGCCGATCGACGGCCCTATCGGTTACAAATTAGAAGCACCACCACTGCATCCCGTGATTTTTGCATCGACCGTACAAGGCTATGGGCAGCAGCAGGCAGACATGTTGGCTAAATTCCCCCACACCCACGTGCTGCTGGCGTTGATGCGCGACGGGTTTCATGCGCAGTCAGTAGGCGGAAAAGTAGGGCTTCGTTCTGACGGTAGCCCTAGCCTAGACTACGACTTAACACCTTTCGTCATGGATGGCGCACGCAGAGCACTTTTGTCGATGGCGGAGATACAGTTTGCAGCGGGCGCACAAGAAGTTTTGCCCGTACACGAGATGGCCAGCCCCTATACCGCTTGGACGCAGGCCAAAGCCGCTATTGAGGCACTACCCATGAAACCCTTGCTCACCAAGGTAGTAAGCGCACACGTCATGGGTGGTTGCGCCTTGGGCGGCACTGAAAAGCTCGGTGTGACACGCCCTGATGGGGTGCATTGGCAGATTGAGAATTTGTCGATTCACGATGGCTCCTTGTTTCCCACCAGTATTGGAGCAAACCCCCAGTTATCTGTATACGGCATCACCAACCGTTTGGCCCAAGGCTTGGCAAAACGCTTGACGGGCAAAACCCCCGTTTTGGCATGAACGCCCGTATTCAGCGTCTCGCAGGCCTTGCTACGTGGCTGGCCGCAGCCCTGTGGTTGGCCTATTGGTGGAACACCTCCATTGTTATTGGGTATGTAGGATTATTCGCCATTCTCACGGTGCAGGGGTCATTTCTTGCTATGGAATTTTTAGTGATGCGCCACATCAACAAGGCAGACCCAACGCCCCAAGCGAGCCTACAACAGCTTGGAAAAGCGTGGTTGGGTGAAAATCGGATGTGCGCTGAGGTATTTTGCTGGCGACAGCCATGGCGCACACATGCGCTGCCAGATGCTGTGCCCCAAGAAGGCGCGCAGGGCAAGCGCGGGGTGGTGTTTTTGCATGGTTTTTTTTGCAACCGCGCATTGTGGCTGCCCTACACGCAAGCACTCAGCGCACAAGGCCACCCCCATATAGCCCTCACCATGGAGCCTGCGTTTGGCTCGATAGACGATTACGCCGACCAGATTGACGGCGCCGTGACAAGGATGACTGCCGCCACCGGACTGCCCCCCCTACTCGTAGGCCACAGCATGGGCGGTTTGGCCGCAAGGGCGTGGTTGCGTGCCGCCAATGCAGACGGCAGAATTCACCAAGTGGTTACCATTGGTACCCCGCACCATGGCACTTGGCTTGGTCATTTCAGCCATACCGTCAATGGAGGGCAAATGCGGCCAAACAGCGCTTGGTTAAAGCAACTTGCTGCATCCGAGACCCCACAGCGACTCGCCAAATTCGTCTGCTGGATGAGCAACTGTGACAACATCGTGTTTCCCGTGTCCAACGCACATCTTGAATATGCGCAAAACCTCACAGACCACGGGCATGGCCATGTGCAATTGGCTTTTACACCCTTGGTGATGCAAGATACACTTAGAAGAGTTCTCGCCTAACCGTATTTTTATTTGCAGTAAACGACCAACATGCCATTAATCGTAGTGATGGACGACGACGCGGGCACCCGAATGCTGGTGTCGCAAGTCCTGAAAAAAGAAGGTTTTGAGGTTTTGATGGCCGCTGACGGTGCCATTGGCCTCGATCTGATTCGGCAGCATCACCCCGATTTGGTTGTCAGCGATGTCCAAATGCCCAATATGGACGGTTTTCAGATGCTCGATGCGCTGCGCAACGAGGCAGACATTGCCACCATTCCCGTTATTTTGCTCACATCGCTCCAAGACCGCAGCCACATGCGCCAAGGCATGACGATTGGCGCTGACGATTACCTCACCAAACCCTTTGCCCCGCAGGAGTTGCGCGAGGCTGTATCGGCGCAAATCAACAAAATTGTGCGTGCCGAAGCCATGCGCGCCGTGGTGGTGGACCAAGCCATTGTGGTGGCGCTAGAAGAGCAGCGCGCCAAAATCGGCGAGCTCTATGAAAAGCGCTTGGCACGCAGCATCAGCGAGCACTGGCCAGACAGCGGTTATGTGCAAGACGACGAAAAATTTTCCAGCGCCACCGTCTTATTTGCCGATGTGCGCGATTACGCCACTTGGACACAAAAGCTCTCTAGCACCGAGCTGAGCTTGGTCGTGAAGCAGTTTTATGGCAATGTGGGGGATACCGTACATCTTTTTGGCGCACGCTACATGCAATTTGTGGGCGACGGCATGCTGACGGTGTTTGTGGATGGCAGTGACACCCATTCGGTCAACCACGCCCTGCGGGCCGTGCGGGCGGCAGTGGGCTTGGCCGATGCAGGCAGGCGGGTCGATGGCTATGTGCGCCAGCAGTTTGGGGACAGAGGCTTGCCCGCGTTTGAGGTAAATGTGGCCTTGCATAGCGGCCCTGTAGCCTTTGCCAAGCTAGAAGGCTTGCTGGGCGGGGCAGGCCAACTCACGCCAGTGGGAGACACGGTTGCAACCGCACTGGTTTTATTCAAAGGCGTGCCCGCACTAGATTGGCCCATTGCATCCACCGTGCAAACAGCGCGGTTGGCCACGGGTGCCATACGCAGCGGTCGGCGTGCCTTAATTACCATTCCTGGGCGCACGCAGGCGATCGACACGGTCGAAATTGCAAGCCTTATTTAAAAACTAAATTTTTAGCGGGGCGGCTATGCGTTTGCCATCTGTTGCTTTACGTTCATTGTTGGTGGGCAGTTTGCTTGCTTTCGCGGTGATTCCAGCCGCCCTAGTGGGCTGGCAGATGTACCATGCCCAGTTGTCGAGCGTGCACGAGTTTTCTAGCAAAATCGTCTCTGACGTGGCCCAGCGGGTACAGTCAGATACTGAAAACCACCTGTCGGAGGCGCACACGATTTTCAACGGCGTGATGTACGAAACCCCCGGCGAAGCCCAATTGCTGCGCGTGCGGCAATTACTCAAAGATTTGTCCCAGTTTGAGGCCGTCGCCTTCACCCTTACGCGCATGACACCCAATATGCCGTATCTCTTTGTCGGCACGGCAAAAGGCGAGTTTTTAGGCATTGAAAATATTTCTAAAAACTCAGGCAATTTGCTGCGTGTGGGCGTGCGGGGCAAGGGCGACGAAGGGCGTCGCTTTTATTCAGCTTTTGCTCCGGGGGATCGCAGCCAGCCTTTGAATACCGAGACTAAGAATTTTGAGCCCAGAAATCGTCCGTGGTACCAAGCAGCTTTGGTAGCGAAGGGACGGGTTTTTTCCCCCATTTACCCATCGGCATCCAAAAAACAGCTGGTTATCACGCTGGCGCAACCGATTTTTGGCGAAGACGCTACTGCGCTGGGTGTGGTGGCGGTAGATGTTTACCTTAAGCGCTTGTCTGAATTGCTGCAGTTGCAAAAAATCAGTGCTTTTGGTGTGGCCTACCTGATCGACGAGCAGGGCTATCTGGTGGCCAGCTCCACGGGCGAGGCTTTGTACACCGAGGTGGCTGACAAGGTGCAAAGGGTCAAACCCTCAGATGGCAGCAACGCCACCATGCGGGCGAGTTATGCAGCTTTGCAAGAATTAGTTGGCAAAACACAAGATGAGTCTGTGCAACGAATCGCTGGCGACCGCACCTTGCAAGGCGTCAATGGAGAGGGTTTGGTGACAGCGTTGCGTCCTTTTGGTGAGTCATTAGGGCTGAAATGGACTTTGATTGTGGCCGCGCCGCAAAGTGATTTTGCGGGAGAAACAGAAAAGTCTCTGCGCGACTCACTGGTCATGCTGGCAGGCGTCATCGTATTGGGTTCTTTGTTGGCAGGCTTATTTGTATACAGGCTAAACCGCCGCTTTGCCCAGCTGAACACGGCGGCTGAGCAGCTTGGGCGGGGTGAAGTGCCAGCGCTGCAAGAGGGTTCGCGCGTCAAAGAGTTAAGTACCCTGTCTCGGGTCTTGCATTTCAGCGGGCAATGGTTGCAAACCTCACGCGCAGAGATTGTGAGCCAAGCGAGGGCGCTGGCAGATGCCAACGAGCACCTAGAGCAGCGCGTAGCCAAGCGCACGGCGCAACTCGAAGACGCGCGCGATGCCGCTGAGGCTGGCGCACGCGCCAAAGCGGCATTTTTGGCCACCATGAGCCACGAAATTCGCACACCGCTCAATGGCGTGGTGGGCATGACCACCCTGATGGCCGACACCCCCTTGAATGCTGAGCAGGCCGATTATTTGCACACCATGCGGGTTTCTAGTGACCAATTGCTGGGCGTGATCAACGATATTTTGGACTTTTCAAAGATCGAGTCAGGCAAACTCGACTTGGAAGACGAGCCCATGAACTTGCAAGCCGCGCTGGAAGAGGCCTGCGACATTGCAGCGCCTCGCGCCCGAGAAAAAGGTTTGGAGCTGATCTCAGACATGGGCGACGAAATGCCCATATGGGTCAAAGGCGATGTCACGCGCCTGCGCCAAGTGCTGATTAACTTCATCAACAATGCCGTCAAATTCACCGAGCGTGGCCAAGTGGTCGTGCATGCGCACCTCAAAGAAGACTTTCAAGCCGGCGCGAGCAAGGCCAGCGGGGCTTTGATCGAATTTCGCGTCCAAGACACCGGTATTGGCATTCCGCCAGACCGGATTGGGGCATTGTTCCAGTCGTTTAGCCAAGTAGATGCATCCACCACCCGTAAATACGGCGGCACCGGCCTAGGACTGGCCATTTGCAAGCGGCTGGCCGAGATCATGGGTGGCGAGGTAGGGGTTGAGTCGGAGATGGGCGTGGGGTCGAGCTTTTGGTTTACCGCACGCTTGGGCTATGCCGATGCGCCCGATGCCTCGCAAACCTCGGTGGTGCAGCTGACCAGTTTGGCTGAAAAACAAGTGCTGGTGGTGGACGACACGGTGCTCAATTTGCGCATTTTAGACAAGCAGCTCAGCCGCTGGAGCATGGGCGTGAAAACATTCGAACGCCCCGCAGACGCGCTGATTTGGCTCCGAAGCAACCCAGTCGATGTGATTGTTTCGGACATGCATATGCCAGAAATGGATGGCCTCGGCTTTGTCACCGCCGCACGCGCCTTGCTCGGCGACAAAATGCCGCCCGTCGTACTGCTCACCTCGGGTAGTCTGCCCACAGGGGAGGCTGCAGCCGCGTTTGATGCCAAATTCCTCAAACCTTACCGCCAAACGCAATTGTTTGATGCCATTGTTCGGGTGTTGTCGCAAGGGGTTTTAAGCAGATCTCCCGTCCAGCAAAAGGCCTCGGCACTCAAAAACCAAACGATTTTGGTGGCCGACGACAATGCGGTGAACCTCAAAGTTGCCCAAGCCATGCTGGCTAAGCTGGGCTACACCTCGGTTACAGCGGTGGACGGTCGCATTGCTGCCGACAAGGTGCGCGACTCTTTGGTGGCAGGCGCACAGCGCTATGCCGCGATTCTGATGGATGCCAATATGCCGGTGATGGACGGTTTTGCCTCATCGCGGGAGATTATCGCCTTGCATGGCCACAATGCCCCGCCCATCATTGCACTGACCGCCTCAGTCTTAGAAGAAGACCGCAAGCGCTGTTTAGACAGCGGCATGATAGGGTTTTTGGCCAAGCCATTGCGCCTAGACGAGCTGTCACATGCGCTCGCCCAGTATGCCCGCGACCCCGCCAAGCGGGTGCAAGAGTTGCCGCTAATAGATCCTAATTTAATAGCGAACTTTGATACTGGTAATGCGCTAAGTGCTGAAAATGGCTTAAACAATTCGGCGACTCAAACGGCGGCTGATACGCAGTTGGCAGACGAACAACTGATGGACTGGAGCCGTTTGGAGCAGTTTAAAGAGTTTGACGACGAAGCACGCAGCATGACGCGCGAGGTGGTGGCCCTGTTTATTGCTGATGCGCCCCAGCGTGCGCAAGATTTGCTGCAAGCCGTGGGCTCAGGCGACGCGCAGCTGCTGTCGCGGGCGGCGCATGCGCTGAAAGGTGCGGCATCGAATGTGGGGGCGAGTGCTTTGACCGAGGCCTGTTTTGTACTAGAACATGCCTGCACCCAAGGCTTTCCGGCTCAGGCGGCCTCACAGGTTGCGCATATCAGCGTTCTTGAGAAAAAAACACGGGATGTCATCGCCAAATGGTCATAGTGCGCTATGTTTTTGTGACTAAAGCGCCTGCGCTTGGGCATACAAAGGCGTGAAATCTGGTGCAGTCAGTGCCAGCAGCTGTGCAAAGCTGTCGATCACAAAGTAGGGGTTTTGAAAGCGGTCAATCGCATAGCGGGTGGCCATGCAGCGCACCACGTCTGGGGACGATTGCAGGGCCAAACGCGCTGGCTCGGCGGCGTTGACGCTGTAGCGCAGCTCCCCAGCGCTGCTTAACAGGCCTGCGCCATAGGCGCGGATGGCGCCTTTTTCTTGCACCAAGCCAAACTCAATGGTGAACCAATACAAACGCGACAGCAGCTCACACGCGCCCAGCCCATGCGCCTTGAGCGCCCCCGCGCCATACGCCTGCATGTGGTTGGCAAACGGCAGGTCAAACAACAGCGGCACATGCCCAAACAGGTCATGGAACAGGTCGGGCTCGACAATATAGTCCATCTCGTCGGGTGTCCGCATCCAGGTCGTGACAGGAAATTTGCGCTCAGACAGCAGGGTGAAAAAGGGCAGTTCAGGAATGAGACCGGGCACGCCCACCAGCTGCCAGCCCGTGGCTTGCATCAGGCGCACGTTGATGTCTTCAAAGCGCGGGATGCTGTCCATACTGCCCAATTGCGGCAGCGCAGCAATGAAGGCTTCGCAGGCCAAGCCGGGCAGCAGGGCGCTTTGGCGCTCGCACAGGCGGCGGTAGGTGGCGTGGTCAGCGCTGGTGTAGGCCGCGTGGCCTTGGTCGCAGGTGTAATCTGCGCGGGCGCGGCTGTAGTCACCGCGCGGTGGCCGTGCGCTGTCGCCATAGACCACAGGCGCAGCGCCCAGCACTGGCGCAGTAGAAGCAGGCGCTAGCGCGGCGGGGTGGTTGGCGTGTGCAAATTCCATCATGTCCAACGCTTGCATCATGTACTTTTAAGCACGCCACGGCGCATTTGGTCGAGTTCAATGCTTTCAAACAGGGCCTTGAAATTGCCCTCGCCAAAGCCTTCGTTGCCTTTGCGCTGGATAAACTCAAAAAAGATCGGGCCGAGTTGGTTTTCGCTGAAAATTTGCAGCAGCAGCTCGTCTTTGTTGCCGTCCATCAAAATATTGCGGCTTTGCAGTGCCGCCACGTTCTCGCCATGGCCGGGAATGCGCGCGTCTAAGAGCTCGTAATAAGTCTCTCCCGTGCTCAGCAATTTAATGCCGCCCATTTGCAGCGCGTCCACGCTGTCCTGCAAATTGCTTGAACCCAGTGCAATGTGTTGGATGCCCTCGCCGTGGTAGCGGTCTAGGTATTCTTGGATTTGCCCCGCTTTTTCATTGCCCTCTTCGTTGATGGGGATGCGAATCTGGCCGCAAGGGCTGGTCATGGCCTTGCTTTTTACCCCTGTGGCTTGGCCTTCAAAGTCAAAATACCGCACTTCGCGGAAGTTAAACAAGCGCTCATAAAAACCCGCCCATTCGTCCATGCGGCCACGGTGTACGTTGTGGGTGAGGTGGTCGATATACGTCAGTCCATGGCCCACAGGGCTGAGGTCTTGTGCGGCGATGCCAGCCAAGGGGGCAAAATCCACGTCAAAAAAGCTGATATTGCCCAAGTCGCCCTCCGCCGCGCCGTTTTTACCGCGCCATTTGTCGACCAAATAAATTAAGGAATCCCCAATGCCCTTGATCGCCGGAATATTCAGCTCGCCCGGCCCTGCTTGCTCGGCATAGCCCCAAGCGCCCAGCGATTTGGCGCGTTCGTAGGCCGCGCGGGCATCGTTGACGCGAAAAGCAATCGCGCAAATGCTCGGGCCGTGCAAGCGCGCAAAGCGCTGCGCAAAACTATCGGGCTCGGCGTTGACAATGAAATTGATGCCGCCTTGGCGGTAGAGCACCACGTTTTTGTGCCGATGCTTGGCAATCGGCTTAAAACCCATGCGCTCAAACAGCGCACCCATGGCCACGGGGTCAGGCGCGGCGTATTCAATGAATTCAAAGCCTGCGGTGCCCATCGGGTTGTCCCAAACTGCCATGTCATGTCCTTTTTTGCTGGGTTGATTGGTGTTTTAGTGTGTGCTGTAAGCCCTGCCCAGTGCTGGCTTGTACACACACAGAATGTAGGTCTGCTGCGCATCAATAATTCAGCGAATCAAGGCGGTTAAAATCATCAGAACACACTATTCCTGCAAAAAATGAAAAATTCAACACTAAATAAGCTCGACGCTGCTATTTTGCACATCTTGCAAGCGGATGGCCGCTGCACCTACGATGTGATTGGCGCTGAGATTGGCCTGTCGGCCAGCGCCGTGCTGCGCCGCGTCAAAGCCATGGAGGCGGCGGGCATCATCACCCGCTATGTGGCCTTGGTCAACCCCGAAAAAGTCGGCCTAGGCCTGACCGCCTACCTCAATGTGCGCCTAGAAAAACACACCGAAAACCACAAACGCAACCCCATGGATGTTTTCAAAGCCAGCGTACAGGCTTGGCCTGAGGTGGTGGAGTGCGCAGCACTGACCGGCGAAATGGACTATTTGCTGCGCCTAGAAGTGCCCGACATGCGGGCATACAGCCGCTTCATCATGGACACCCTGCTCAAACACCCCAGCGTAGAAGACTGCAAAACCAGTTTTGTGCTGGATCGGGTGAAGTCGACGACGGCGGTGCCGGTGTGAGGTCGAGGACTAAAAAAGGCTAAGCATTGCAAAAAATAAACAAATTGTTAATAGTGCGCGATGATTGAAAGCTTTGCAGACGCTGAAACTGAACGCCTGTTTTCTTCTGGTAAATCGCGGCGCTGCCCCCAGATATATTGCGGCGCACCACCATGCGCTTGACGCAGCCAGCCATATAGAAGACTTGCGCCAACCACCCTCTAACAAGCTGGAGGCCTTGCGTGGCAAGCGGCTCAATCAATGGAGTATTCGCATCAACGACCAATGGCGTATTTGCTTTTGCTTTGAAAACGGGCAAGCAGTCAACGTAGAAATTGTGGATTACCACTAACAACACGAGGTGAATAATGAAACGCACTAGCAACGGCCTTCCCGCCATCCATCCGGGCGAATTCTTAAGCGAAACGCTGGGTGAGCTGGGTCTCACGCTAGCAGCGTTCGCCAGCGCCATCGGCATCTCGCCTATGCGCGTGTCCTATTTGCTCAAAGGGCTGCGCCCAGTCACAGCAGAATTAGCCTTGCTTTTAGGAAAAGCCCTAGACCAAACGCCCCAGTATTGGCTGAGCCTGCAAACCACCTACGATCTGAAAATTGCGCGGCGGGAGATGAAAAACACCTTGTCTAAAGTGCGTAGTTTGGCTCTGGCGTGAGATCGCTTTGAAAGTGCAAAAGACATAAAGAACGGCCACTGCGGCCACACACTTGAGCCGAAAAGGGAACCGCTGGGACAATGCGGTGATGGAGCGCTTCTTAAAACATATCAAACTCCGAAATTACTTGACCACTAGAGCACCAATGCTATTGACTGTGGAGGAGCTTTCGGAGGAGGAAAGCGGCAAACGAATTGTTTTCTTGCGCATCGGGGCACTTTAAACACTAAAAACCACAAAATTAGGGAGCTCCCCCTTCCAAAACCACGGGAAAACCCTTAAATTGACCCAATGATTGAAACAAAGGCGCTGATTGCTGCCACTCTGGATGCTGGGGTTGGATTTTTTCGTGCGCCTTTAACCGATGCGTCAGAAGCGCCGTGCGTTGAAGGGGGCTTGCCGCGCAAGCACCACTCCAGTGTCGTGGTGCCGATTCGGTCACTGGCCGCCACGCACCGCGAACGGATTGCACAGCACTTGTTAGCGCTAGATGCGCATGACCGTTATTTGCGCTTTGGCTATGCCGCGCAAGAGGCGCAAATTCGCGCTTACACCGACAAGCTAGACTTTGAGCGGGATGAGATATTTGGCATTTACAACCGCAAACTAGAGCTCATTGCCATGGCGCACCTGGCTTTTGCCAGCAATGCTGAGTGCAAGAGCTGCGCGGAGTTTGGGGTTTCGGTGCTCAAAAGCGCCCGTGGCCGTGGCTACGGGGCACGCCTTTTTGACCGAGCCGTGATGCACGCACGCAATGAAAATGTGGATTTAATGTTTATCCACGCCTTGAGCGAAAACACGGCCATGCTGAACATTGCCCGCAATGCCGGAGCGCTGGTCGAGCGCGATGGCAGTGAGTCAGAGGCCTATTTGAAATTACCAGAAGCAACCATTGACTCGCGGGTAGCGGAAATCGTTGAAACCCAAGTGGGGGAAGTGGATTTTCAGTTGAAATTGCAGGCCAAACGGTTTTGGGAATTTTTGGCCGATGTGCAAGGAATCCGCGAAGGCGTTCGCAATGGAAGGCACAAAGCAGCAGAGTAATGGTTTTGCGCTATGCTAGTGCTCTGTTTAACTTTTCCTTGCCACTGTGTCAGACCCCCATCCGCGTTCGGGCGCTTCACCCTCGAAGAACCAAACCCATTCCCATAAATTTGTGCACAAGGCCGAGATAAAGCACGAAGACCGGCGTGGCGTATTGCAAAGAATTGCGGAGTTTCTACATCCTGGCCCCGACTCGAAGGACGAGTTGATTGAAACGCTGGCCGAGGCGCAAGACAACCACATCATCAATGCCGAGAGCCGCGTCATGCTCGAAGGGGTGATCCGCTTGGCAGAGCTGTGCGCAGGTGACGTGATGGTGGCTGCGCCGCGCATGGATTTGGTCAATATCGACGCGCCTTTTGAAGAGCTGCTGCACGCGGTGATTGACACTGCGCACTCGCGCTTTCCGGTCTATGAGGACGACGGAACGGGCAGCAAAGAAAATATCATTGGCATTTTGATGGCCAAAGACTTGCTCAAACTCCAACGCGCACCCGAGCTCAATATTCGGGCGCTGTTGCGGCCGGCGGTGTTTATTCCCGAGAGCAAGGGGCTCAATGATTTGCTGCGCGAATTCAGAGGCAACCGCAACCATTTGGCTATTGTGGTGGATGAGTTTGGCCGAACGGCGGGGCTGGTGACCATTGAAGACGTGTTAGAGCAAATAGTGGGCGAGATTGAGGACGAATTTGACGAAGACGAAGACGCTGGGGACATCTACGCCTTGGCCGATAAAACCTACCGCGTCAGTGGCGACACCGACATTGAACGGGTCAATGAATCTTTTGGTGTGACACTGGTGGCGCGCGATCCCACGGATACTTTTGACACCATTGGCGGCCTGATTGCCCACGAAATGGGGCATGTGCCCAAGCGCGGCGAACACTTCAACCTAGCTGGTTTGCACTTTGTGGTGTTGCACACACGGGGCGGAGCGGTGAAGTGGTTCAGGGTGTCGCCGCAAATCACACCTGCTGCGTGAATGCCAGCGTTGGGCTGCGCGGCGTGAAACCCCTTTTTAATTTTTCTTTGGCTATTGCCGCGAGCCTACTTGCAGGCTTAGCGCAGGCCTGCGCAATTGCCGCGCCCTGGAGTGGGCAGCCGCTGTGGTGGTTGCAAATACTGTCTTTGGCCTCTTTGGTGGCTTTGTTACAAGGCGCGGGCACGGTTCGCCGTGCTGCCTTGCTCGGTTGGCTGTTTGCCACCGCTTGGTTGGCCGGCTGTACTTGGTGGCTGTATATTTCTATGCACACCTATGGCGGTTTGGCCGCGCCGCTGGCCGCAGCAGCGGTGCTGGCGTTGTCCGCCTTCTTGGCCAGTTACTATGCGGCAGCCTGTGCCGGGTACTTTTGGCTATTAAATGCCAATGTCACCGTCAATGCGTCATTTCGCGCTATATATTTAGGAGTAATTTTTGCGGCATTGTGGACGCTGGCCGAGCTGGCGCGCAACAGCTGGTTTACGGGCTTTCCTTGGGGTGCGGGGGGCTATGCGCATGTCGATGGGCCGCTAGCGGCTTGGGCTGCGCTTGTGGGCGTGTACGGCGTGGGAGCCGTGGCGGCGATACTGGCTGCTTGCTTGGCGCTTTGCGCTACAGCTTTGCTGGCGCGTTGGCAAGCGCAGCGCCAGCGCTTTGCTGCGGTGGCTTTGCCCAATGGGGGGGCGTATGGCTTGGCGCTTGTGCTGTGCGTCTTGGCCATAACCGCGGCGCCGCAAGCCATACAAAACCTTTGGCCAATGGACGGCCAAAGCACTGCTAAAACCCAAGTGGCGCTGCTGCAAGGCAATATTCCACAAGGCGAAAAATTCGACAGCTCTAAAGGCGTGCCATTGGCGCTGGAATGGTATTCCACCCAATTGCGTTCTAGCACCGCCACGCTTACTGTCGCCCCTGAAACCGCAATTCCGGTGTTGCCCAAGCAGCTGCCGCCTGAGTATTGGGACGCTATTTCAGACAAGTTCGCCACGGGCAAACAGGCTGCGCTGGTGGGCGTGCCTATGGGCAGTTATGAAGCGGGCTACACCAATTCAGTGCTGGGTTTGCAGCCTCAAAAAGAGCCCTACACCTACGACAAGCACCATCTGGTGCCGTTTGGCGAGTTTATTCCCCCGCTGTTTAAGTGGTTTACCCAAATGATGCAAATCCCACTGGGGGACTTCAACCGGGGCGCGGTGGGGCAGGCCAGCTTTGGCTTTGCAGGCCAACGCTTAGCCCCCAATATTTGCTACGAAGACTTGTTTGGCGACGAATTAGCTGCGCGTTTTATCGACCCTGCCACGGCTCCCACCGTGTTGGTCAACATGGGCAATATTGGCTGGTTTGGCAACAGCATCGCTATTGACCAGCATCTGCATATCAGCCGTATGCGGGCGCTGGAGTTTGACCGCCCGATGCTACGCGCCACCAACACGGGGCCCACGGTCATCATCGACCATCTGGGCCAGGTATCGGCAAGTTTGCCACGCCATTCGCGCGGTGTCTTGTTGGGTGAGGTGGCGGGGCGCACTGGTACAACGCCCTTTGCATGGTGGGCAGCGCATTATGGTTTATGGCCCCTTTGGCTGCTGTGTTGCGTTATACTTTTAATAGCAACATATGACCGTATAACGGTGACATCGGGTCGAAAAACCATAAAATAAACTGAGAATGCATGGGGCTCAAGCGCGGGCGGCGGTATCTTGTTTGCGCCAAAAAAACGCACAGCCCAAGCCGCTGACAATATGCCAAATACCCCACAGGCCTGCCACCGTGACCATGCCCAAGTCGCTGTTAAATTGCAGCGCAATAATGCCCAGTGCCAGCCCCGAATTTTGCATGCCGCCCTCGATCATCACCGCGCGGCGGTCCGCTTGGCTGACTCCCATGGCAATGCTGGTGATCCAGCCAAAAAACAAGCCACTGGCATTGTGCAGCACCACAATCAGCAAAATAGGTAAAAGTGCCAAATTGAGCGACTGCCGTTCTTTCAGCAAACCCAGCACAATAAAGGCAAATAAGGCAAGCAGCGAGAAGTTTGCCAGAGGTTTTTGAATGCGTGCCGTGAGTGCTGGCTGTTTGTGCGCCAGCAAGAGGCCAAAGGCCATCGGAATGGCCAGCATCACCAAAAGGCTGATCCAAATACCCGATGCATCGATAGCAAGGGTTTTGAGCCAACCAGCCGTGACAGGGTTGCTGGCAATCATCCAGCCAAAATTAAACGGTGTGAGCACCAAGGCCAAAATAGCGGCCACCGCCGATACGCTCACACTCAGGGCCGTGTTGCCACGCCCCAGATGCGTGATCACGTTGGACAACGAACCACCCGGGCAGGCCGCCACCAAAAGCATGGCTGCTTCGATATTCGGGGGCAAATCTAGCAGCAAAGTGGCTACCCATGTGCCTACGGGTAGCAAAATAAACTGCGGAATTAGCCCGCAGACCACGGCTTTGGGTGTTTGCGCCACGCGCTGAAAGTCGGCAAGCTTGAGCTCCAAGGCCACAGAAAAGACCATGGTGGCCAACACAAGCGAGAGGACGATTTGGGTAGTGTTCATGACATGGCTCCTAGGGCTAAAGCGTAAACGCTTAGAAGCCCCGTAGAATCAAGGGTTTACGCGAATTTCTCGCACGGATAACCCCTTTATTTGCCCATGCTTTCATTTCAGCAAATCATCCTTACCCTGCAAAACTACTGGTCTGACCAAGGCTGCGCACTTTTACAGCCCTATGACATGGAAGTGGGCGCAGGCACATCGCACACAGCTACATTTTTAAGAGCGCTTGGCCCCGAGCCTTGGAAAGCCGCCTATGTGCAGCCCAGCCGCCGCCCCAAAGACGGCCGTTATGGCGAAAACCCCAACCGCTTGCAGCACTACTACCAATACCAAGTGGTGCTCAAGCCAGCGCCCTCGAATATTTTGGAGCTCTACCTTGGTTCGCTAGAGGCATTGGGCTTTGATTTGAAGAAAAACGACATTCGCTTTGTGGAAGACGATTGGGAAAACCCCACACTGGGCGCTTGGGGCTTGGGCTGGGAGGTCTGGCTCAATGGCATGGAAGTGACCCAATTCACCTATTTCCAGCAGGTGGGCGGCATTGACTGCAAACCGATTACGGGGGAGATTACCTATGGCTTAGAGCGCTTGGCCATGTATTTGCAAGGCGTGGACAATGTCTACAACTTGGAGTGGACCAAGGGCCTGAGCTACGGCGACGTGTACAAACAAAACGAGGTGGAGCAATCGACTTACAACTTTGAGCACTCCGACGCCGACTTTTTGTTCACCGCCTTTACAGCGCACGAAAAGCAAGCTAAATATCTCATGGAGCAGCAATTAGCGCTGCCCGCTTACGAACAGGTGCTTAAAGCCGCCCACAGCTTCAATTTGCTCGATGCGCGTGGCGCGATTAGTGTGACCGAGCGGGCAGCCTACATCGGCCGCATCCGCAATATATCGCGCAGCGTGGCGCAAAGCTACTACGACTCCCGCGAGCGCTTGGGTTTCCCCATGGCGCCTCGGGAATGGGTGGCACAGATGGTTAAGAAGGCGGCGTGATGGTTTTCGATATTGCCGATTGAGAAATCAAGGCTGACAATCCAAGGCGTGGCATATAAAATGTAGATACGTGTTTCTACATTTGGAGAAATAAGATGGAACTGCAAATTGGTAAATGGGGCAATAGCTTGGCGCTGCGCTTGCCCGCCCAGCTGGCTAAGCAGGCTGGGCTGAGCGAAGGTGGACGGGTGCAGGCGCAGGTGACCGCTGGGCGTGAGCTGCGCATTGTGGGCACGGGCGCTGCCAAGTCGGGCGCTACGCGGGCCCAGCTGACGCAAGATATTGAGGCGATGCACAAAGACTGGCCGATGGGGCGGTCGGTGGTGCGCTGGATGCGTGACCAAGGGTATTGATGGCCATGGATTCGGTGTACTTAGATACCAATGTGCTCATGGCGCTGCTGTGCCCAGAGCCTGAGACTGATTCTGTGCTGGCATGGTTTCGGCGGTCTGACGCGTTGGATGTGGTGTCTAGCCCGTGGTGCCGCACCGAGCTAGCCAGTGCCTTGGCTATCAAGCAGCGCACGGCGCAGCTGAGTAAAAAAGAGGCTGAGTTGGCGTTGAACAAAGGGCTGTCGGTGCTGGCTAGCACGCGCTGCGAGCCTTTTGAAACGGTGGATTTTGACGAGGCTGCGGTGATGTGTGCCTTGCCCGCT
>JANOYR010000116.1:0-11382 GCA_031428975.1 Polaromonas sp.
TGCACAACATCACCCCCGAGCACCGCCACGGCGAGGCGCTGGGCATACGCCTGATGGCGATCAACGCATCGAGCGTGCTGATGCCCATGCTCTTTGGCGTGGCAGGTGCGGCGGTGGGTGTGGCTGGTTTGTTTTGGACGGTGGGCGCTGTCGTGGGCTTGGGCGCACGCAGCGCATACAGGCTCAAAGACAGCGACTAAGGTTTTTTAAGCTTTTTTAGTCCACGCGCTACACCAGCCTTTGCTAGACACCATTTTGTTGCCAAACACGGCGCAGCTGCCTGCGCTGTCGCCCGCTTTGCCTTGGAACAAGATGCAGCCTGAGCAGCTTTGGCCTGCGGCGTATTTGGGGTGCTTTTGGGTATCGGTTTTTGTGCCGTCTGTTTTGTAGCCCAGCGCCATGGCTTGGGGATCGGTCTCGGGCACGGTGGCTGGGGCGGCACTTTGGGCGCTGGCCAAGCTGGCCGACGCCAGCGCGCCGGCGCCCATGAGTGATTGAATCACGAATATTCGGCGTGTATTGATATTGTGCGTGGTCATGGAGTTAGTCTCATCAATATTGGGTTTTATTGTTGCTTTGCGCCTTCAACCAAGCGCCTACCCAAGCCCACAGCATAGGGCGCGGCGCGTGCTGGAAGCATCGGGTCGGCCGAGGCTTCTACGCCTTTGGGCATAACCATCGGGTTGAAGGTAATCGTTAAGCAGGATCCGCCGCCGTCTTCTGACACAGAGGTCACTTTGAGCATACCTAGGTTCACTTTTTTGCGGCCTTGGGGCAGGGGCACGGTGGCGTTGTCGATGTTATCGCCTGCTTGCGCCAACTCTAGGTTGAAATTGAAAGCCACTTTGCCGTCTTTCACACGCTGGCGCAAGTCGTCAAACAGAAAACTGGGGCCCTTGGCTTTGGCTTCGTCATCGGTGAGGCCTTGCAAGCCGCCGACGGGTTCAAAAATCCATTTGCCAAACTGCTTGGCACCGCTGGCGTTGACAAAGCCAAAACCATGCACGCCCCAATAGTTCACACTGCCAAAACTGGCGGGCACAGGCTGCGATGCAAAATGCTTGCCTTGCAACAATACATCGGGGTTTGCATCGTTAAACGCTTTCACCTTGGCAGGGTCGGCCGCTTTGGTGGCAGGGTCGGGTTGACGCGAGGCCAATAGGTTTAAAAATTGCTGGGGTGAGGATGCGCCAAACACGGGAGCAGAAATATTGCCCATTTGCCACTGCTCGCCGTCTGGCAGATTGAACTGCAAAGCCAGGTTTCGCTGTGATTTGCCATTGTCTGCCACTTTTGGGTTCGCCCCACCCACCGAGAAGCGCACCACCACAGGTACTGGCTTGCCGCTGAAGGTGGACGAGCTAGACAGCGCACGCGCATCGGCTGTGCCCATAAATTCACCCATGGCGCAAATGCCTTTAGCGCCCGAGCGGCGGTAGCCTTCGAACTTGCCAAAAGTAGATTCGAATTGGTTAAGAAAAGTGTTGGGGTCAACAGGGGCGCCGGGGCTTGTCTGTGCGAGCGCGCTCTGGGCAATAAACGAGGTGGCAATCGCTATAGCAGTGAGAAATAAGGTTTTCATGGTTTAACTCCTAAATATGAAAAAAGTCAATCAACGAGACACTGGCATGCGACGCATGTAAGCTAATTGCTTGCACCGATGTCAGGATAGGTAGTAGGCCTGGGCGACGAAATCTTACGAATCGTGTGAATCAGTACTTACCATGCTATGCCAGCGCACCGCATGTGCTTACACTCGGGTGGTGTTTACCATTTTTAGGAGTATGTATGGCAGTGAACGTATCGATTGATTTGGCGTATGAGTTTGAGGTGAAAGCTGCATTCAAAGACGTATTTGACGTTTTATCAAATGTGCCGACCTCGGCCAGTTTTTTTCCAAAGGTTGACAAACTGGTGGACTTAGGCGATGACACTTACCGCTGGGAGATGGAAAAAGTGGGCGTTGCACAGATCAATTTGCAAACCATTTACGCGTCGAAATACGTGTCCAACAGAGCCAAAGGCACCGTGGTGTGGACACCAGTGAAGGGCGAAGGCAATGCACTGGTAAGCGGCAATTGGAAGATTGACGATAAAAAGAAAACCACGGCCATTGCGCTGAAAATTGACGGCGAAGTGACCGTGCCGCTACCAGGCTTGATGAAAATGGTGATTGTGCCGGTAGTGCAGGGCGAGTTTGAAAAACTGGTAGAGCAATACATTGACAATTTGATCAAGCGCTTTGGCGGCGAGGCTTGAGGCTCATCCGGTAGTCTTGCCCACTTCGTTCGGCCTGTGCTTGCCCAAGTGCAAAAAACCAGTGCTCAGCGCCGTGCCCAGAATAATCACCGCACCGCACACCAGCATGCTGTGGGTGATGGCCTCTGACAAAAATAGCGCGCCATAGCCAATGCCAAACACCGGGATGACAAAGGTTACCGTGGTGGCTTTGGCCGGCCCGGCTTTTTCAATGATTCTGAAATACAAAATATAGGCCAGCGCGGTGCACAGTGCGGCCAGCACCCCTATGGCAAGCCAAGCCCGCAGGCTGGGCATCTGCGCAGGCATAGTGAGCGCAGCGGGCACGGCCAGCAAAAGCGCAGCGCCTATTTGGCTACCCGTGGCGCTGGCCAGTGGTATCACGCCGCCTAAGAATTTTTTGGCAAAGCTGGCTGCTATGCCATAGCACAGGGTGGCGGTCAAACAGGCCAGCACAGCCAAGCCCGTGGAGCCGGCGCCTGATGTGAAGCTGACTTTGTCCCAAGCCAAGGCTGTGACACCAGCAAAACCAATGGCCAGGCCCAGCGTGCGCGATGCATTGGGCCGGTCATGCAGCCAGATCCACGCCACCACCGCACCCCACAGCGGCACGGTGGCATTCAAAATAGACGACAACCCGGTGCTGATATGCAGCACCGCAAACGCAAACAGCACAAAAGGCAGGCCACTGTTGAGCATGCCTGCCAACAATATGGGCCGCAGATTGGCTCTGAGCGCAGGCAACTGGCCGCGCCAGACCAAAAATGGCAACAGAAAAAAACTGGCCAACAACACCCGTATAAATGCGGTGACGAACACCCCAAACTCCGACGCGCCCAGCTTCATCAGCAAAAACGAGCCGCCCCATAGGGCTGAAAGTAACAAAAATTCAAAAGCCAAGGCAAGGTTCATAGGTTCGATCGGTTAACGGGTCAGTGTAAGCACAGGGCGAGGCTAGCGGCGCAGGTATTCATGCTTTATGCGTAGCAATTGATGGCGTGTGGGCATCAGAGCAATTGGCTTTGCGCAGAGCTGGAGGCTATGTGATCGCCTAAATGGCCAACGCCTTCAAGCCGTAGCAGCGCAATTTTGCGGTCAAGCCCGCCCGCATAACCCGTGAGCGAGCCATCAGCGCCCAACACGCGGTGGCAGGGTACGATGATGGACACAGGATTGCGCCCCACCGCAGCGCCTACGGCGCGCACCGCTTTGGGATTGCGAAGCTGCTGGGCAATACCGCCATAGCTGGTGCTAAGCCCCGTAGGAATCCGCAGCAAGGCCTGCCACACCGCTTGCTGAAAAGCCGTGCCCGCGCTTAAATCGAGCACCAAGCCAGCCAAGCCCTGACTGCCACCGTCCTGCCCACTGCCACCAAGATCAAACACCACCCGCTTACCCGCAAAATACTCCGCCAATTGCGTCCGCGCTGGCTCAAAAAACGCGCTGTCCCCCAACCCCCAGCCCGCAGTAGCCGGGTAATGCCGCTGCCCCTCAAACCAAGCCCCACAAAGCCCTCGCGCAGTGGCCGCCAGCGTCATGAGCCCCAAGGGTGTAGAAATGGTGGCCATCGTGGTGGAGACGGCGGGAGCCAGCTTAGGAGTAGTCAATTTTAGATTTTTCATAAGTTTTTAACCCATTGTCACCGTCATATGGTCATAGTTAGCTATTAAAAATATAGTAAAAATAAATAAAATAAACCATTACTTTTCGGTATTCTTTTGCGTCCTCTGCGTAACTTTCGCGTCCTTCGCGGCCGGAAGTCCGATCCCCAGAAGTCCACCTTCGCCCTCAGCCTTTAAACCAGCCTTAGCAACAGAAGCAGCAGGCAAAGTAGCCCAAGCCCGCAAAACCGCATAGCTCCTCCAAGGCCGCCAAGCCTGCGAAGCAGCCTCAGCCGCCCGCGCAGGCTGCTTTTCGCCGCGCACTTTAAGAGCGTTGTGCAGCGCCACATCCCCCGCAGGAAATGCATCGGGCCAGCGCAGCGCCCGCATGGAGATGTATTGCGCCGTCCAGTCACCAATGCCGGGCAGGGCTTTGAGCTGCTCTACGGTGGCTAGCGCGTTGGAGGTTGCATTCAAATCAATTTCGCCTGTAGCCACCGCGCGAGAAAGCGCCATGATCGCCCCCTGGCGCTGGCGCACAATGCCTAGCTCACCTAATTGCTCAGGTAAAGCGTTGGCCAGCGCCTCGGGGGTGGGGAAAAGCCTTGATATTTCAGGAAACGGCGTTTCAATAGGCCGCCCAAAGCGCTCCACCATGCGCTGCACAAAGCGCCGTCCAGCCGCCACAGTCACCTGTTGTCCCACAATGGCGCGAATGGCCACCTCAAATCCATCGAGCGCACCGGGCACGCGCAGCCCCGCTTGGCCCGGGAAATGCGCGCCCAGCACGGCATCAATGGCGGCTGGATTGGCATCCAAATCAAAGGCTGCCCGCGTGCGGCGAATAATGGCAGGCAGGGCGGGGCGCAGGCTAGCGCTCACTTCTAGGCGAAGGGCGCAGCGCGTGGGCTCAAACGTGCTGTGCACCCAGCCTTGGTGGGTGTTAGCGCCTATTTTTATAGAAAAACTGCGCAATGTCATCGTGTTATGGTCATTCTTTACTATGAATTCCATAGTATCTAGCTGGCGCGTTTGGGCAAAGCCCAGCATGGCGGCAATGTCGTAGGGCGGGCGGTAGCCCAAAAGCGTGCTGCTGCTGGTCTGCGACAACACAGCATCTGATGGTGTAGTGGAGCGCAACAACAAGCGCTTGTTGACATGCCGCTTCGGCTGTAGTTGCTCAGTATTTTGCGAGTCTTTCGATACACCCACAACCAAGGATTCAAGCTGGGTGTCTTTGCGTAGCGCCGATGGCGGCATGCGGTAGTGCGCCACAAAAGCGGCATTGAAACGGCGCAAGCTGCCCCAGCCGCTTGCCAGAGCCACCTCGCCAATGCCCATTTGCGTGTCGCTGAGCAACTGTTTGGCCGTGAGCAAGCGCCGCGTTTGCAGGTATTGCAGCGGGCTCACCCCAATATGGGCCTCAAAAATGCGCCGCACATGCCGGTCGCTCACACCCATTTTTGCTGCCAAAGTGGCCACACTGGGCGCGGCGTCCAGCGGCGCTTCGTCAAGTAGCCGTGTAGCTTGCAGCGCCAGCGTGTGCGATGCGTCTTGAATCGACCACATCAGCGCATGCGGCGCAAGCTCTGGCCGGCAGCGCATACAAGGCCGAAAGCCCGCGCCCTCGGCCTGCGCCGCATGGCCAAAAAAGCGGCAGTTCTCCCGCTTGGGCACACGCACCTTGCACACTGGGCGGCAATAAATACCAGTGCTGGTCACGCCGGTGAAAAACACGCCGTCAAAGCGTGCATCGCGGCCGAGCATGGCTTGGTAGTAGGCGTCGTCGTTGTTGGTGCTGGGAGCGGCGGTTGGGCTGTGCGCATGCTGGATCATGGCGCAATGATACGCTTTGATGCGGTTTAAAATCGCCGTTTCCGGACATGTGGATTCAGGCTAATACGCGCAGAAAAAAGCCCTGCAAATCGTTAGTTTTGCAGGGCTTAGGCGGAGTAAAGTTTGATTACGGCGCAACAGGTGTTACGGTGGGCACAGTGATGCCGAAGGCGTTGAATACCACGTCATACGCTGTTTTATTCAAACGCAGACTATAGGTTTTACCGCCTGCAGGGGTTGTACCGCCGCCGCCGTATACCGCACCATTGTGTTCTACAAAAATGCGGGGGCTGGGATTGCGACTCGCAAACTCTACCGGCATGGCGGCAAACCTCAGCACGTTTTTGCCGCCAACCGCTGTGACTGTGTAAGTGCTATCTGACTGGTATACGCAAGCACCCGTGAGATTATTGCTGCTGTCTTGGTCGCAATACCAAAATTTCACATTACCAGCAGTCGCTGTGCCAGCGGGATCAAAGGATACCCGCACGCGCTTTTGGCCTGTGGTGTTTGCCGCAGGTGTTGAGTTGCCTTGGAAAGTGTAAATCCCCCAAGTAGTCGCCCCGTTGACAGGTACGGCACCGTATCCACCGCGCGATATGGCTGTGACGCTGCCAATACCAGTCAATGTCACAGTACCTTGCAAAAATGGGTTGGCTACAGTGAACGAATCCACGGAAGTAATGGCACTTGTCTCTTGGTAGCGCAGTCTTGAACCAGAAGGGAAAACACCGTTGAAAGTGGCTGACTCTGGGTCGGTTGCCTGCACTTGCGGGCCGTAACTGCTGAAATCGGTACCGTTATCGTAACTGCCATACAGGCGCATATCGGCAAAGGTCAGGGTGATAGATTTGCCGCTGATGTCAGTGTCAAAGCCACTGGAAGCGTCTTGGAATACGCCGCAGAAGGTGCTTGCGCGTGGATTGGCAGTCCAGGTGCCTAAATTAACGCCATTGCTTGGGCACTGATTGTCCGCGCCATCAGAATTTTTCCAAACGCCGTTGACGTTGTACAAGGCATTTCTTGCAAAAGTCACCGTGTTGTCGTTAACAAAATTCATGCGCACTTCGCTAAAGTTACCACCAGTAGTACCCGTGGAGTTGATAAAACGGATATTTGCGCCAGTGCTCGTGCGAAAGAAGCCACGCATCCAGCTGGCGGCATCGACTGCTACGGGCGCTACTGGATCAACGTGGGCTGTCACGCCAGGCACTTGCACGCGCAGCGCATCCCAAGCGGCTTTATTCAAGCGAATGGTGGTTGCGGTTTGCAGCACGTCTTTGCTACCATACATGACTGCGCCAGCGCGTTCAACATAGAGGCGGCGGAATTTTCTGAAACCTTCTACCTCAGCAGGGTAAGCCGCAAATTGCAGCACGCGGGCATCTGCTTTGTTGGTAATGCTATAGGTGGTGTCCATCACAATAGTTTTGTTTGCCCCCGTACAGTTAGTAAAACCATTGCCAGTTGGCGGTGCAAGGTTACGACGGCATTGGTAAATACGCGCGATTCCAGCGGTGGCGCTGGTGGCTTTAAAAGCGACCCGAAAATTACGCACTTTTTGCAATGTGGTGTCAGCCACTGTGCCGTCAGGAATTTCAGCGCCTAAGGCATCAGTAGTGCCGCCGTGAACTGGGCCGTTGGTATCAATAAGGTCGCCGGGGTAATACGCGATCATTTCGTCGAGTGAACGGGCAAAAGGCCATTGCTCAAACGTGGTTCTGGTGGTGTCTTTGTTGACACGCACTTTTGCTGACAGCGAATGTGCCAAAGGCTTGACGGTGTCAGTGTCCACTTGGAAGCGAATCACAGCTCCGGCTGGGAAGGTGGCAGATCCATTGCTCAGAGCAGAAGGCGCTGGACCCCATGTGTCATAGCTGGGCAGCCCAGAGCTGCGAATACGCTCAACCAGGCTGCGCACGCTCGTGCCCGCAATGCTCTGATCGGTGCGGCGCTGTTTGCCTTCAAAGCTGCGGCAAAACTTGGATGTGCCGTCAGCCGTGGCTGTAACGGGGGTGTAGCGGATAGCTTGGTAGCCGCTTGAGGGGCATTCAAACCATTTGTCAGCCGATTCGTCAAAATACGATTGGTCGCGGTTGAAAGGCATGGCAACACCTGCTGATCGGATGGTGCGCACATCGTTGCTGTAGCGGAAATTATCTGGCTGGGTCACGTCGTCGCCTGTGAATGCACGGTAATTCCAATTGTTGGCATCTGTATAGCGGAAATCGCGTATGGTCACAAATGGCGTTGGTCCTGCATTGGTCACAGTTTCTTTGGTGGCTGTTGCAATAATTACTGCAATATTGGCTTGCGCTGCCACAGTGGCAGAAGTGATGCCCGTAGTGGCCACAATACTTTTGCCTAAATCAGCCACAGTAGAGGTGCTAGGGTCGGCCGTTTTTTCAACAAAAGCGTCGATGTTATTGAGTACCACACCGGAGATCAAGGCTGTTTTTTGCGCGGGCGTTATAGCGGGTGACGCATCGGCCGTGCGCGCTACTTCTTGGGTAACGGCTACGATGATGCGCGTCATTTTGCTGGTGCGCTGGGCATCGGCCGCTTTAATGGGGTCTGGGTCTGAGCGGGCGGCCACGTGGTTAGACAGTGGCGATTCGGTCAGACCAAGCTGCTGCTTGACTTGTGCAATGGCAGCGGCAGGGTCTTTAACCCCCGCAGCAACCATCACCTCTTGCACAATGGTGGTAATGGGGCTTACAAACACCTTTTTAGTGGTGTCAGCTTGTGGCGGCGCTTTGAGGGTGTAGGCCGTGCCAATTGCAGCACCTGGACTGTCTTGGTCAATGGCGGTGGCTGGAATGTTGGCAATAATGGCGTGTTTGCCTGCCTCATCCAGCGGCACAGCCAATGTGTATTCGCCTTTGGCATTGGTGGGGCTAGACACTGGCTCACCTGTGTCACACAAGCCGTTGTCATTGAGGTCATAACAAACGGTAGCGCCTTGGATCAAACCGTCAGCGATTTCGCCGGTCAGGCTTACATCAGTGCTGGCAGTTGTGGTGGTATTGTTGGAAGTTGTGCTACTGCCATTGGTGGTGGTGTTCGACACGGGAGGTGTTACAACGGGGATAACCGAAGTGCCTGTATCGGCAACACCGCCACCTCCACCGCCGCAGCCAGAAAGTCCGACAGACATAAGTCCGGCTGCTGCGATGGCCATCGCTATGACTAGGGGTTTGGTTTTGGTATACATGAAAGTCTCCAAAAGTTAAATTAGTTCGTATTACAAATCGTATCGAACAGTAGCATGACTTTAGTCATATTTCGATGGCATTGCCATCCCATAAACATGGGAGATACGTTACAAAACACCGATTTATCCACCAAATGAATTACGGGTTTACCCTTGGTTATTGGGTTTGCGATGGGAATCTACAATCCTTGTATTTATTCTGCGTCTTTCCATGCAACTCACAGCCTCCTCCTTCAAAGCCTACGACATCCGCGGTATCACCCCTACCGCGTTGAACCCTGAATTTGCACGCGGTTTAGGCCGTGCGTTTGGCACGGTGGCGCTGCGCGAGGGGCAGCGCAGTGTGGCGGTGGGGCGCGATGGGCGGCTCAGCGGGCCGGCTATCAGCGCCGCGCTGGTGTCGGGGCTGGTGGATGCGGGGGTGCAGGTGATTGACGTGGGCATGGTGACCACGCCTATGCTGTATTTTGCGGCCAATACGCTGTGCGAAAGCGGCATACAAGTGACCGGCAGCCACAACCCGCGCGACTACAACGGCTTCAAAATGGTGCTCGGCGGCAGGGCAATTTATGGCGATGAAATTCAGGCGCTGCGCCAAATGATGGAGGCCGAGAGCTGGACTTTGCAAGCGGGCGGTAATGTGCGCAATATCAATGTAGAGCAGCCCTACCGCGACCGCATTGTGGGCGATGTGCGCCTCAAACGCCCCATGAAAATAGTGGTGGATTCGGGCAACGGCATTGCTGGGGCTAGCGCACCTGCTATCTTTCGTGCACTGGGCTGTGAGGTGATCGAGCTTTTCAGCGAGGTCGATGGCAATTTCCCTAACCACCACCCCGACCCGAGCAAACCCGAAAATTTGCAAGATTTGATGGCAGCCCTGAAGGCCAACGACGCTGAGATTGGCTTTGCCTTTGACGGCGATGGCGACCGTTTGGGTGTGGTCACCAAGGAGGGGAATAATATTTTTCCTGACCGCCAAATGATGCTGTTTGCGCAGGATGTGCTCACGCGCGTGCCCGGCGGTACCATTATTTTTGATGTGAAATGCTCACAGCGGCTAGCGCCCTCCATTACAGCCAACGGCGGTAAACCCCTGATGTTCAATACAGGTCATTCGCTGATTAAAGCCAAAATGAAGTCCCTAGAGGCTGCGGGCGGCCAAGTTCCGTTGGGCGGCGAGATGAGTGGCCATATTTTCTTTAAAGAGCGTTGGTATGGTTTTGACGACGGCACCTATGCGGGCTGCCGTTTGCTAGAAATTCTCAGCGCCCATGCCAACCCCAGCGCCGTGCTGGACGCGCTGCCCACCAGCTATTCCACCCCCGAAATGAATGTGAACTGCGCCGAAGGGCAAGCGCATCCGCTGGTGGCGCAGTTGGTAGATTTGGTGCAATCGCCTGCATCCCCTGCGGCCTTTGCCAACGCTGCATTGACTACCCTAGACGGCCTGCGTGCCGACTGGAGCGACGGCTTTGGATTAATCCGAGCGTCCAACACCACACCAGTTTTGGTGCTGCGCTTTGAAGGCCACACCGATGCTGCCCTGCACCGCATTGAGGCCGACATGATGGCGCTGTTGCACACCCTGCTGCCTGGTGCCAAGCCTAGTGCCGCAGCGCATTAGCACTTATACACAGCCATTGATTAGCTACGTATTTTGAAGCAAATACTGATCGTTAAACTGTCTTCGCTGGGGGACGTGGTGCACACGCTGCCGTGTGTGGCAGACATTCTCAGTGCCTATCCTGATGCGCAAATCGACTGGGTGACAGAGCGTGGCTTTGCGCCGATTTTATCCAAAGTGCGTGGGCTGCGCCGGGTCATCCCCTGCGACCTGCGCCGCTGGCGCACCGCTTGGCTGTCGGCCCAGACGCGCAGCGAATGCCTTGCATTTAAAACAGACTTGCAATTTTCGGCGTATGACGCGGTGATTGATTTGCAAGGGCTTACCAAATCGGCCGTGGTCGCCCGCTTGGCACGGCTTGCCACAGGAGGCCAGCGATTCGCTATGGCTAATCGTACCGAGGGTTCGGGTTACGAAGCGCCCACGCGTTGGTTTGCCCACCGTGCTATTGCCTTAGCGCCACATATCCATGCGGTAGCGCGTGGTCGGCAGCTATGCGCACAGGCATTGGCTTACGCCATTGCGCCAATTGCAGATTATTCGATCCATGTCACCGCCCCTACAGAAGGCTTAGCGGTTAAAAAAATAGCCTTTATTCATGGTGCATCGCGCGCAGACAAAGGCTGGCCTCTGGCATATTGGGTGCGCTTGGGGCAATACTTTTTGGCGCAAGGCTGGCATGTGGTGCTGCCCCAGGCAAACACCCAAGAAGAGGCTTTTGCCACTGCCATCGCTGCGCAAATCGGTGCGGCCAGCGTGTTGCCGCGTATGGGGCTCGATACACTGGTCGAAGAACTGGCGCAGTGCGCAGGGGTTATCGGGGTGGACAGCGGTTTGTCGCACAT
>JANOYR010000117.1:0-14295 GCA_031428975.1 Polaromonas sp.
CGCTGGCCAAACACTAGAGCGGCGCAAAGCCAGCACGCCTGCCACTGGCAAAACACCAGCCGCCTTGCCCCCCGTGCGCCTGCGCGTGGCCCACGGCTTGGGTTTTAACGGCTACATTGGCACATCGATTGGCCTGTATAGCCCAACCAACGGCGCACAAGCCCTCAAAAAATGGCCCCAAGGCGTGACAGCACACATCGCCTTAATCGAAAACCTGCCCGCAGGCGCCGAGGGCAGCCCAATAGCAAGAAATTTGGTAAGAAACTACCAAATGTCAGCGTTAAATGGTCAAACCATGCTCTATAAAAAGGAGCGTGAAGGGGAGCAAATTTTCTTCGATTCTCGCCCCTTGAGCGTGCCAGAGGGCGCAAAACCAGAGCGCTTAGCCGTGGTCGGCTGGCTAGAGGATTCGCAGGGGAATGTGCTGCAGGCGGTGGGGTCGAAGTGCACAGTGCCTTTGTGAAAATCACACCACCAAGTATAATTATTTATATAATTTTTGATCCCTTGCAAGGAAGCCAGCATGAGCCAAGTCACCATTTACATGAACCCCCTTGAAATGCAGCTTGCTAAAAATCTAGCGTTGGCTGAGAACACGTCGCTCAGTCGTTGGCTCAACAAGCTGGTTCAAGAAAAAACGACCCTTCAATCCAAGGGCTGGCCCGCCGACTTTTGGGATATGGCGGGTGCTTGGCGCGATGGCGATTTTCCAGATGTAGCGCAGATGCGCGCCAATGAGCCCCCGCAAATCCCACGCGAACCATTCTGATGTATCTGCTTGATACCAACATGCTGACGTATTTTTTCAAACGTCAAGGCGGTGTCGCAGAGCGCATCTACGCCCACCCAAACAAGCTACTTTTTGTGCCCAGTGTGGCCATTTTAGAAATTGAGTTCGGATTAGGCGCATCTGCAGCGCCACAGAAGCACCGTGCGCAGCTCGACTGGGTGTTGCAGCATTTTTCTATTGCAGGGCTGGATGCCAACGCCGCCCAAGCCGCAGGCCATATCCGCCATGTGTTAGAAAAAGCAGGCACCCCCATTGGCACCTACGATTTGCTGATTGCAGGCATTGCCTTGGCCAATCGCTTCATCGTGGTGACCCGAAACACCCGCGAATTTGAGCGCGTGCCTGGCCTGCGTGTGGAAAACTGGCATGATTAATACCCAACCCATCAGCTGGAATGAAATTCAAAACCGCGCATAACTTTTCAGCAAAGAATGGCTCGAACATGACTTCAATGGCATTTGAACAAGCCCGTAGCGCCAGCCAAGCTGGGCGCACGCAAAGCGACTTTGCCGCTGCAAAGGCCAGTGCGCCTTATGTGTGGGACGGATTGGACGAAGACGCGCGCCCGCTCTCTGCTGATGACATGCGCGCTGGCATAGCCGCCAACCTGAAACGCCGAGGCCGCCCTGTTGGCAGCGCCAAAGACTCAACCACGCTGCGGATTGACCGCGACGTGCTCAACGCATTCAAAGCCAGCGGAGCGGGTTGGCAGACCAAGATGAATGCAGCCTTAAAAGACTGGCTGCGCACGCATGCGGTGACTTGATATTTATAAGAAAACGGTGCAATGTCGCGGTCATATGGTCAGATGCCGCTATAAAAACTAGAGTGACAGCACAAACTACCCACATTGGCTGCCACGGCGTTGCCATTGGGTTGGACGGCGCAGCGGCATAAAGGGGGAGCCCGAAGGGCGGAGGACAGCCGCGGAGGCGTTCAACCCAATGGCAGCGCCGGGGCAGCCTATGTGGGTTAAACCACCACAGGCTCAGGTTCGAGCCGAATCCCAAAGCGCTCATACACACTGGTCTGAATAGCGCCAGCCAGCGTCATCACCTCGCCGCCAGTGGCGGCCATGCCCGTTTCATAGCCACGGTTGATCAGCACCAAGGCTTGTTTGTCGTACACAGCGGCGTTACCCACGGTTTTGCCCTTCCAGCCGCAGGCATCAATCATCCAGCCCGCGGCTAATTTGGTGCTGCCATCGGCCATGGGGTAATGCACCACGCGGGGCTCGCGGGCGATGGTGTCGGCGCATTGCTCGGCGCTTACGGTGGGGTTTTTAAAAAAGCTGCCTGCGTTGCCAATCTTTTTCGGGTCGGGCAGCTTGGCGCTGCGTATGGCGCACACCCACTCATATATTTGTAGCGCACTATGATTACCTGTTTGCGTGAACGGCCTATTTTCCTTAAGAAATTCAAGCCTTTTTCGTTCCAAATCTGCATAACCCAACTCAGGCTTCCAAGCTTTTGGCAGGGCAAAGCGCACCCGCGTGATCAGGGCTTTGTCCATCAGGCCCATGCCCTGATCTGTGTCGCTGTTGTGCTTGAACACCGAATCGCGGTAGCCAAAGGCGCACTGCGCGGCGTTCAGGCTAAAAGACTCGCCGCTGCGCAAATGCACCGCATCGAGCGAGTCAAAGCGGTCTTGCAGCTCCACGCCATATGCGCCAATGTTTTGCACGGGGCTAGCGCCCACGCAGCCAGGAATGAGGGCCAAGTTTTCTAGCCCCGGCCAGCCCTGCTGCAACGTCCAGCCCACAAAATCGTGCCAATTCTCGCCAGCGCCCGCCTCCACAATCCAGTGTTTGGCGGTCTCGCCCACCAAAGCCCGGCCCATGATTTCTACCTTGATGACCGGGGCTTTGATATCGCCGGTGATGACAATGTTGCAGCCGCCGCCCAAAATGAAGGGTTTTTGGCCGTCCAGCAGGCCAATGGCCTCGCGCACGTCAGCATCCGAGCTTACGCGCATGAGGCTGTGGGCTTTGGCGGCAATACCAAAGCTATTTAAAGCTTGCAGAGCTGCATTTTTTTCTATGAACATGCCACAATTGTCGCATTCCTTATTTAGCTTTTGAAACCGACTATGCCCTCCTTTGATACTGTTTGCGAACCCAATATGGTGGACGTGAAAAACGCCGTTGAAAACACCTCCAAAGAAATCGTCACCCGCTTTGACTTCAAGGGCACGTCTGCCGCCGTGGAGCTCAAAGACAAAGAAATCACCATGTTTGGCGACGCTGATTTTCAGCTCCAACAGGTCGAAGACGTGCTACGCGCCAAGCTCACCAAGCGCAGCGTGGACGTGCGCTACCTTGACATGGGTGATATTCAAAAAATTGGCGGCGACAAAGTCAAGCAGGTGATCAAGGTGCGCAACGGCATTGAAGCCGAGCAAGCCAAAAAGATCACACGACTGCTCAAAGACAGCAAAATCAAGGTGCAAGGCGCGATTCAGGGCGATGCCGTGCGTGTGACGGGCGCCAAACGCGATGATTTGCAAGCGGCCATGGCGCTTATCAAGTCAGAGCTGACCGATGTGCCGATGACTTTTAATAATTTTCGGGATTGATTGCGGTGGTCAGCGGTAGTTAGCTCTGCTTTTGTACCAGATCAGTCCGGCGGTGCAGCCTTAGCTCCGCGGCTGTCCTCCGCCCTACGGGCTCCCCCTTTATGCCGCTGCGCTAAGGCAGCACCACCGAACTGATCTTGCGAGCTTGGTGGGTATGCCCAATCAAGCCTTAAACTTAGTTTCCTTGCCCTCAAGCAGCCTAAACAAATTGTCTTTGTGCCGCGCTACCAAGACCAGTGCCATTAAAAACAAGGCCAGCAAAACGGGGCGGGACACATACCAAGCGGCGCGGTCGCCAAACATGTAGGCCACGGGCGCAAAGCCTGCCGCCACCATAGATGCCAGCGACACATAGTGAAAGAAAAACAAAATAATAGCAAAGCTCACAAGCGCAGCAAGCCCTAGCACCCAATGCACCCCAAAGAGCACGCCAGCAGCAGTGGCCACGCCCTTGCCCCCTTTGAACTGGAAAAACACAGGAAACACATGACCAATAAAGGCGGCAAAAGCCACCATGGCCAGGGTGCCATCGGCTAAGCCGAAGTTTTTGCCCCACATTTGAACGGCGAATACAGGTAAAAAGCCCTTGAGCGCATCGAGCACCAGTGTGGCAATTGCGGCTTGTTTGCTGCCAGAGCGCAGCACATTGGTGGCGCCTGGGTTTTTGCTGCCATAGCTGCGCGGGTCGCTCAGGCCCATGGCCTTGCTTACCAAGACGGCAAAGCTGAGCGAGCCAATTAAATAGGCCACCACAGCGGCTAAAAATGGATAAATTTGATCCAAAACAGTTCTCCTAAAACATCATGGCGCCAATGCGCACTGCACAGGCTTTGCACCCAAGGAGTCTACACACACTTGGGGGGCAATTTGCACCAAAAAGCCGCGCCGACCGCCATTGATCAAAATACTGGGCAGTGCAAGGATGCTTTCTTCGATGTAAACCGGCATGTCGCGCCGCGTGCCAAAGGGCGAGGTGCCGCCCACCAAGTAGCCCGAATGTTTGTTGGCGACCTCGGGCTTGCAGGGTTCGACCGATTTTGCCCCAATTTGCCGCGCTAAATTTTTGGTGCTCACTTTGCGGTTGCCATGCATCAGCACCAACAGCGGCTTGGCATCTTCGGTTTGCATCACCAGTGTTTTGACCACCCTAAAAGGGTCAAAGCCCAACACCTGCGCACTGTGTTGTGCGCCGCCGTGCTCCAGATATTCGTAAGGGTGCTCGGTGAAGGCGATGCGGTGCGCCTTGAGAAAAGCGGTGGCTGGGGTTTCGCTGGTGCGGGTAGGCTTTTTCATAATACAAAGCGATGTAAAATTGCTTTACAATAAATTTTACTTTACTTTTACAAAGTCTAACATGGCTGCTACCGCAACACTGTCGTCAAAATTCCAAATCACTATTCCCGCTGAGGCGCGTAGATTGCTAGGCTTGGTGGCGGGGCGCAGCCTCGAAGTGGTGGTCAAAAAAGACCGTATTGAGCTTGTGCCACAAGAGCCCACCGCCTCACTGCGAGGTCTGTTTAAAGGGCAATCTGCTGTGGTGCTGCGCGATGGGGACAGGGTATGAACATACTAGACTCCAGCGCGTGGCTGGAAGTGTTGGTAGATGGCAAAAATGCAGCGGTTTTTTTAGAGTTAATTGAGGGCGGTCAAGTCATTGTGCCCAGCATCACGATTTTTGAGGTGACCAAGCGCGCGCGCCTGCTGGGCTCTGAGCGGGACAGCCAGCGCATCGAATCCCACATGCGGCGGCACACAGTTGCAGATCTCACCGCAGAGCGCGCCAGCGCCGCCTCCATGGTGTCTACGCAACATAAGTTGCCCATGGCCGACAGCATTATTTATGCTGCAGCCTTGGAGTTTGGCGCTACGGTGTGGACGCAGGACGAGGATTTTGAGGGTTTGCCGCAGGTGCGGTATTTTTCAAACAAACCGAGCGCTTGAGGCTTGCACTCGGGGGTTTAAACAAGCTAGTCTGCGTTCGACTTACAGCGCGGGGTCGCGCATTTCCCAGCGGATTTTGTCGATCTCGGTCAGCACTTCTTTGGTGAGCGTTGTGCCCCAAGCGTTCAGGCATTCGTCGAGCTGTGCCATACTGGTCACGCCAATGATGGTGCTGGCCACCTTCCAGTTGGTGTAGCACCATGCCAGCGCCATTTGGCTGGGGCTCATGCCGTTTGCTGTAGCCAGCGCGTTGTATTTGCGTGCAGCCACCATGGCTTCTGGGCGGCCCCAGCGCTGCTTTTGCATGGATTCAAACTGGCTCATGCGGCCAGAGGGTGCGCCCGCGCCGGTGATGCCGGTGCTGTCGTATTTGCCACTGAGCAGGCCAAAACCCAATGGCGAATAAGCCAAGAGCCCCACGTTCTCGCGGTACATCACTTCATCCAAACCGTTGTCGACAATTCGGTTGATCAGGCAGTAAGGATTTTGCACACTGGCAATTTTGGCAAGCCCGTGTTGCTGGGCTAGGCGGGTAAATTCCATCACACCATAGGGCGTTTCATTGGACAGGCCAATGGCACGCACTTTGCCGCTCTTGACCAATTGGCTTAGGGCCTCAAGCTGGGCATGGATGCTGGTGTTTGCCGCCATCAGCTCGCTGCGCTCACGGTCAAAATACGGAATACCAAAGGCTGGCACAGGGCGCACCGGCCAGTGGAGTTGGTACAAGTCAATCACATCGGTTTGCAGGCGTTTGAGGCTGCCTTCGCAGGCTTGTATGAAGTCTTGCGGTGTGACATTGAGGGCTCCGCCGCGCACCCAGTCCATGCCGCGTGCTGGGCCTGCAATTTTGGTAGCCACGGTCCATTGGTTGCGCACGCCGGGGTTGGCCTTGAAATAGTTGCCGATGATTTTTTCGGTGGCGTTGAAGGTCTCGGCCTTGGTGGGCACCGAATACATTTCTGCCGTGTCCATAAAGTCAACGCCGCGCTCTAAGCTGCGGGCCATGATACGGTGTGAATCAGCCTCGTTTACCTGGTCACCAAATGTCATGGTGCCAAGGCAAATGGGTGGCACTTGTAAATCAGAGCTACCGAGTGGTTTTTTGTCGAGTGTGAGGGTGGTCATAGATTGAGTAGGGATGAAAATGCTTGAATGTGCTGTATTAAAGGAGAAAACAAATAACGAACCCTTCGACAAGTGCAGGGCGAACGGCGTGAAGGCTTAGGCGCGCGGCAGGGTCACGCCCACCTGGCCTTGGTATTTGCCGCCACGGTCTTTGTAGCTGGTTTCGCAGACTTCGTCGCTTTCAAAAAACAAGACCTGCGCACAGCCTTCACCCGCGTAGATTTTGGCCGGCAGGGGCGTGGTGTTGCTAAATTCTAGTGTCACATAGCCTTCCCACTCGGGTTCAAAGGGTGTCACGTTCACAATGATGCCGCAGCGTGCGTAGGTCGATTTGCCCAAACAAATGGTCAGCACATTGCGCGGAATCCGAAAGTACTCCATGGTGCGAGCCAGCGCAAAGCTGTTGGGCGGAATGATGCAGCTGTCCCCCGAAAAATCCACAAAGCTTTTTTCGTCAAAATTCTTCGGATCCACCACGGTGCTGTGGATATTGGTGAACACCTTAAATTCAGGCGCGCAACGGATGTCGTAGCCGTAGCTGCTGGTGCCGTAGCTCACAATTTTGTTGCCAGCGGGGTCGTGGCGAACCTGCTTGGGTTCAAAGGGCTCGATCATGCCGTGGCCCTCAGCCATGCGGCGAATCCATTTGTCAGATTTAATAGTCATGGGAGTATTTTAGAGGGCTTATTGGCGGCATATAAAACGGGGGATCTCTGACGAGCAGTAGCGAGCGTTGAGCGCATTTTCAGCCTATTTTCCCTAAGATCGCTGTTCTTTCCACCAATCGGTCGTCACCCAAGACAATCATGGCAAACAGCAACTCTTCTAGGCTGTTGGACAAGGCAGTTTTACGCGCCAAATAGGGCGTGGCCTCGGGATTGAGCAGCAAGAAGTCGGCCTCTGCGCCCACCGCCAAATTGCCCACCAGACCGTCCAAACCCAGCGCGGCGGCTGCGCCCGCCGTGTGTTGCCACCACAGCTCTGAAGGCGCTAGGCTGATTGCGGCTTTGGCAATGCCTGCATGTTGCGACGCGCTGCGGCCCACGTAATAGGCGGCTAGCATGGTTTTGAAGGGGCTAAGCGATGTGCCGCCGCCCACGTCGCTGGCCAGCCCGTGCGCCATACCCGATGCGTGTGCCGCTGCAAAATCAAAATGACCGCTACCTAAAAATAAATTACTGGAGGGGCACACCGCCGCCGCCGCACCACGGCTGTGCATCAGGGCGCGGTCGGCATCGTCAAAATGGATGCAATGCGCATACACGCTGCGGCTTCTGAGCAATCCAAAATCGTCGTACACACCAAGATAGCTGTTTGAATGGGGGAAAAGCGCCCTCGCCCATGCGATTTCATCGGTATTTTCGGCCACATGGGATTGCACCCACACGCTGGGGTATTTGGCTGCAATGTGTCCAGCGCCGCGCAACTGCGCATCCGAGCAGGTGGGCGCAAAGCGTGGGGTAATGGCATAGCCCAAGCGGCCCTTGCCATGCCATTGGGCAATCAGCGCTTCGGTGTCGATAAGGGATTGCTCAGTGTTGTCGCGCACGCCGTCTGGGCAGTTACGGTCTTGCAAACATTTTCCGGTGATCAAGCGCAGATTGTTTTTTTGCGCTTCTTCAAACAAAGCGCTGACCGAAGCCACATGCGAGGTGGCAAAAGTCAGCGCCGTGGTGACCCCGTTGCACAGCAGTTCTGCTATGAAAAACTGTGCGGTAGATGACGCTTTGGCGCTGGCATTGAATGTTTTTTCTTCAGGAAAGGTGTAGTTGTCTAGCCACGGGAGCAAGCCATCCGCAGGGGAGCCAATCACGTCTACCTGCGGATAATGCACATGCATGTCGACAAAACCTGCCGTGAGTATGCGCCCCGCAAAATGCTCGGTGGGTACATGGGCAAACTGTTGCTTAAGACTTGCGTAGTCCCCCACGGCAGCTATAAGACCATCATCCCCCACCACCAGCAGGCCGTCGCTGTCGTAGACGGCTTGGCGATCAACGAATCTCAGGATGGCGGCGCGGTAGGCATGCATGGGGCTATTTTGCACCAGCTGCGGCTGCTTCTTCTGCGGCTTGGTCAATTTGCGGCTAAGGGAGTGCTGAGTTTCTTTCTGGCTTGGTCACGCTGCGGCCAAGCGAGCGCTGTGGTTGCTTGGAACGGTTAGAAAACTGCTCAGTCTCACAGTTAAACGCATCCCGGTGCGCTGTTTCACACTTAGATTTGTTATTTTTATGAAAAATAGTGGCAACGTCTGCGTCATACGGTCATAGTATGCTACAGTTTATGTAGTATTTAGCACTCTAAGCGCTTCGTGCATCCGGTATTTAAACCTCAAAGCGAGCATAGCCCGAGCATCGTTTTGGCTATCCCGTCCGACCGATTTCGGTGTACCCACCGTATGAGGGCGCGTCGGGATAGCCAAAACGCTGATCGGGCGCACTCAAACAAAGAAAAAACCCGCCTTATTTGGCAATTTTGCCCACCACACCTTCAACAAGGTAATTCATGTTCAAGATCTGTGCATCGGTAAGGCTTTGGCCTTTGGCAATCACCTCACGGCCTTCGTTGTCACGCACTGCTGCGTTTGGTGCGGCAAAGGGCTGCAATGCGCCTGTGGCAATTTCTTTTTGCCGCGCCAGCGCCTCGCGCTGCACAGCATCGGGCACGCGCTTGCCAAAGCCCTCAAGGCTCACCATGCCGTCTTTCACGCCGCCCCACAGACTGGCGCTTTTCCACGAGCCATCCAATGCGGCCTTGGCACGCGCAGTGTAGTAGCCGCCCCATTGGTGCGTCACGGCCACAATTTGCGCGTCTGGCGCTACGCGGCGCATGTCGGAATGGTAGGCTACGGCCATTTTGCCGCGCTCTTGGGCGGCGACCATCACAGCATTTGAACCGGTATGAAAAGCCATCACGTCCGCGTCTTGGTTCATCAGCACCATAGCCGCTTCGCGCTCGCGCGATGGGTCAAACCATGCATTGAGCCAGACCACCTTCACGCTCGCCTGTGGGTTGACCGAACGCATACCCAGCGTGAACGCATTGATGCCTTGCAGCACCTCAGGTATTGCAAAACCGGCCACATAACCTGCCACATTGGTCTTGGTCATGCGCCCTGCAACAGTACCTGCTAAATAACGGCCTTCGTAGTAGCGGGCATTGGCGTTGGCTACATTGCTAGCGCTTTTGTAGCCCGTGATGGATTCAAAGCGCACATGGGGGAAATCGCGTGCCACCTTGAGCGTGGGCTCCATATAACCAAAACTGGGCGTAAAAATCAAGGTGTTGCCCTGCTGCGCCAAATCGCGAATCACGCGCTCAGCATCTGCGCCTTCGGGCACATTTTCTACATGGCTGGTTTTTACCTGTGCACCTAGCGCCGCGTCCACCGCTTTGCGGCCTTCCTCATGCTGGCGCACCCAGCCTGCATCGGTGAGCGGTGCCACGTAGACGAAGCCGATTTTGAGCGGCTCTTTGGCAGGCGTAGAGGTTGGAGGGGATTGCGCAACCGAAGTTTGGGCTAGGGGCGCGTGAATTGGCGTGAAAATTGACGCGAAACAACAAGTGGCCGCAAATGCGGCAACGAGGTTTTTATACATGGTAGTCCTCTACATGGCTCTGAAAATAAAAGCGCTGGGGTTAAGAGCATCACCCAGCGCGCTGTCGATTTTAACCCATCAGTAAAAACCCGCAAACACCTCGCTCACTGTGTCCCTATAAACCCGCTTGCGCTCAGGGCTGACAAAAGCTGCCTCAAAGCTGTTTAACGCAAGCTGGTAGGCGTGTTGCGCTCCTAAACCCGTAGCAGCAAAGGTTTGGGTAAAGTTCTCATTCATATAGCCACCAAAATACGCCGGGTCGTCGCTGTTGACCATGGCGCACAGGCCTTGGTCGAGCAGGATTTTTAAATTGTGCTGCGCCAAATCAGGGAACACGCACAGCTTAAGGTTACTCAGTGGGCACACCGTGAGTGGAATACGGTCTTTGGCCAAACGGGCCATCAGCGCCGCGTCTTTGGACGACTGCACGCCGTGGTCGATACGCTCGACTTGCAATAGATCCAGCGCAGTCCACACATAGGCGGGCGGCCCTTCCTCCCCCGCGTGGGCCACCAAATGGAAACCCAGCGCTTTGCAGCGTGCAAACACCTTGGCAAACTTTTCGGGCGGGTTGCCCACCTCGCCAGAATCGAGCCCGATGCCAATGAATTTATCGCGAAACGGCAGTGCCTGCTCTAGGGTTTCAAAGGCTTCTTGCTCGGTTAAATGCCTTAAAAAGCACAGGATGAGTTCTGCGTCTACACCGAGCGCGGCCTTGGCATCTGCGCAGGCGCGGTGTAAGCCATTGATCACCGTTTCCATAGACACACCACGCGCTGTGTGGGTTTGCGGGTCAAAGAAAATTTCGGCACGCAGCACATTGTCTTGCGCTGCTTTGTCTAAATAGGCCGTGGCCATGTCGTAGAAATCTTGCTCGGTCATCAGCACCGACGCGCCTGCGTAGTAAATATCTAAAAAACTTTGCAAATTGCTGAACGCATAGGCACGCTGTAACTCTGCCACGCTTTCATACGGTAGGGCAATACGGTTGCGCTTAGCCATGTCAAAAATCATAGCAGGCTCAAGTGAGCCTTCTATGTGGATGTGCAGCTCGGCCTTGGGCATGCGGCGCAGCAAATCGGGCAGGCGGTCTGGCGCTATGGGTTTAGTGGTCGTTGCGGTCATAGAATCACTCCGTAGGTTATGCCCACGGCGCGCAAATAGCGGCGGTAGGCGGCAGACATTTTATCGGCGGCGGTGTGCCGCTCGGCACGAGGGTCTAGCGGCAATTGCTTGGGCGATTGCGATTCTAAAATCGGTTTGTCTTGGTTAAAAATAGTGTCTTGAAAATCACGCAGGCTTTGCGCAGCCATGTAGAAATCGTTAACCACTAGGCCAAACCACACGCGACTGGTTTCGGGTGAAACAGGACAAACCCACAGCGCGATAGATTCGCGGTGCGGCGTGGTGCTCGCGATAGACTCGCGGTGCGGCGTGGTTTGCGAATCAGGAATCTTCGTGAGCACTGCGCAATACGGCGCTACCACCGCATAGCTGTAACTCACATCCACGCCACTCGCCGCCTGCGCATGGCTGCGCGGCTGCCATGCACGGCAGCCCGTGGCCAACGGGCCTTGTGCAGACTCAGTCACCACATAGTCGGCCAAAGCCGTGGCATCACGCGCACCCAGATAGCCTTCATGTACAAAACCAAAATGCGCCATATCTAAAAAGTTTTCCACCACACGCGGTGCACTGGTGGCCACGTTATAAGGGCCGCAATGCACATGGCGCAAACCAGTGTCCAAGCCTGCGGCAAATGCAGGAATCTCAGCCCCAGAATCAGCCTGCAAGCGCACCCACACCATGCCGTAAGCCTCATGCGCTTCAAATACCGTAGCGCAATGCCCCGCAGGTGGGACAAATTCTGGCAGCGCAGGCACAAACGTACAACGCCCCGGTTTGACCAAAGCAGCGCCTAACATAGCTGCTGATGCACCGCCAATGCCAGCAGCAAACTGCCAGCCATGGTAAGCACACTCCAACACGCTCTGCACCGCGCCACTACTGCTACTGGCATTGCCTAGCGCTCCATGCACCACCCGCCCCAAAGACAGCTTAGCCCCCCGATGTGGGCATTTATCTGCCCAAGCATGCACAGCGCCCTGCGCATCCCGCCACAGCACCAGCGCCTGCTCTAGCAACTGCGCGACCACAGGCTTGTCCGCCACGTCAGCCGACAACGCCACCGGATGCCAAAGTGTGTGTTCAATCATTTTGTATAGCGCTTTAATGCAAAAAAGCTGCCTGAAGGCAGCTTTTTTACCCAAGTAATCGACGATTACTTCTTATCCCCACCAGGAATCTTGCCTTCCACGCCTTTGACGTAGAAGTTCACGCCTGACATGAATTTGTCGTCGGCTACTGCGTCTTTGGCTAGCACTTCTTTGCCGTCTTGGCCCATGAGGGGGCCTTTCCAGATGGCGTAAGTGCCTGCTTTCAGGCCAGTTTTGATCTCGTCGATGCGCTTCTTGGTGTCTTCTGGCACGTCGGCTGCAATGCTCACCATGTCAATAGCGCCTTCTTTCACGCCCCACCATGTGCCAGCCCCGCCCGTCCACTTGCCCTCAAGTGCGTCGCGGGTGGCCTTCACATAATATGGACCCCAGTTGATGATGGCTGAGCCTAGGTGGGCTTTGGGGCCGTAGGCGGTCATGTCGCTGTCCCAGCCAAAGGCGCGTTTGCCCATTTTTTCGGCAGTTTGCAGCACAGCTGAAGAGTCGGTGTTTTGGAACAACACGTCGGCGCCGCCGTTGATCAGCGCAGTGGCGGCTTCGGTTTCTTTGGGTGGGTTAAACCACTCGTTCACCCACACCACTTTGGTCTTGACCTTGGGGTTGACCGACTGCGCGCCCATGGTGAAGCTGTTGATGTTGCGAATCACCTCTGGAATTGGAATCGATGCCACCACACCGAGCGTGCCGCTCTTGCTCATTTTGCCTGCAATAACGCCCGCCATGTAGGCGCCTTCGTAGGTGCGGCTGTCGTAAGTGCGCATGTTCTCGGCTTGTTTGTAGCCGGTGGCGTGTTCAAACTTCACGCCTTTGGTATCCGCTGCCACTTTGAGCATGGGCTCCATGTAGCCAAAGGTGGTGCCAAAAATCAGCTTGTTGCCTTGGGCGGCCATGTCACGAATGACGCGCTCTGCGTCGGCAGACTCGGGCACTTTTTCTACAAAGCTGGTAACCACTTTGTCGCCGAATTCTTTTTCGATGGCTTTGCGGCCATTGTCGTGTGCAAATGTCCAGCCACCGTCGCCCACTGGGCCCACGTAGGCAAAGGCGATTTTGAGCGGCTCTGGCTTAGCAGGCGCGGCGGGGGCGGCCGCAGCAGGCGCTGGCGCTGGCTTGGCTTCTTCTTTTTTGCTGCAACCGATCAAGGCAGCAGATGCCACCACTGACAGCGCTACCAGCTTAAGGGCATGGCGCTTGTTGATTTCTGACATGAGGATTCTCACTTTCTGGTTAAAAAAACTACAACACTGATTATGCGGGACGAAGCACGGCCTTATCAAGCACCCGGATAGAAGGGTTTACCCAAGGATGCCGGCATATTCAGGCGAATCCACGCGGGATTGCGCGAAATCACCACCAGCACCGCAATGGTTGCCAGATAGGGCAACATGCTTAAAAATTGGCTCGGCACATCGACCCCCACGCTTTGCAAATGGAATTGCAACATGGTGACCCCGCCAAACACATAAGCACCAAGCAAGACCCGTGCCGGACGCCATGTGGCAAAGGTGGTGAGTGCCAATGCAATCCAGCCTTTGCCCGCCACCATGCCCTCGATCCACAGCGGGGTGTAAATAATGGCCAAATACGCGCCCGACAGCCCGCACAGTGCGCCCCCCACCATCACAGCGGCCAGCCGGATGCGCCGCACGGGGTAGCCCAGCGCGTGGGCTGACTCGGGGTTTTCGCCCACGGCACGCAGCACCAAGCCAGCGCGGCTTTTGAACAAAAACCACACCAAAACGGCCGCTAGCGCCATAGCCAAATACACAAAAGGGTGCTGGCGAAACAGCGCAGACCCAAGCAGCGGAATATCCGCCAAATAGGGAATGGCAAACTGCGGACGAGGCGGCAGCTTTTCTTGCACAAAACGAATGCCCGCAAAAGCAGACAGCCCCGCACCAAACAGGCTCAGCGCGAGGCCAGTGGCATATTGGTTGGTGTTAAGCCAGATCACTAAAAAGCCAAATAACGCGGCCAATGCAGCGCCTGCCAATGCGCCAGCGCCAAAGCCCAGCCAGTCATTGCC
>JANOYR010000118.1:0-6654 GCA_031428975.1 Polaromonas sp.
GCGGCACACTAAAGTGACCGGCAGCACCAGCTCGGTTTGGCTCACATTGCCATTGATTTGCTCTAGCAGCAGTTTCGCCGTGGCATCAATCATGGCCATGGCAGGCTGCACCACCGATGTGAGCTGGTAGGCCGCCCATGCGGCTTGCGGCACATCGTCAAAGCCAGCCACGCATACGTCGTGGGGCACACGCAGGCCAAGCTCGCTGCGCAGCGTGTCCATCACGGCAATGGCCATATGGTCGTTGGCCACAAAAATCGCATCCGGCCGCTCTGCACTGCCCACAAACAGTTCACGTGTGGCGCGCTTGGCCTGTTCAAAATCGTAATTGCCCACAGCACGCGCAAAGCAACGCATGCCTTGCTGCGCCAAGCCTTCTCTAAAGCCGCGCTCGCGGTCTTGGTTGGTAGACGAGTCTTCTGTGCCCGCAATGTAGGCAATGCGTGTGCAACCTTGGGCCACCAAATGCTGGGCAATCAATTGCCCGCCCACGGCATTGTCTGACACCACGGCACTGGCAGCATGCCCCGCACGCACAGTGCGGTTAAACAACACCACCGGAATGCCCGCATCGGCGCAGCGACTGGCCAGACCTGACGACACCGAGGTGGATGCCAATACCAAGCCATCGACTTGGTATTGCAAAATTTCTGCCAACACGGCATCGGCCTCACGCGCATCGCTGATAAACAGCAGCACATGGTAACCATCGCGCTGCAAACGCTGCGACAGTTTTTCTAGCACCAAAGGGTAAAACTGGTTGTCCAAATAGCTCATCACCACGCCAATCATGCGGCTGCGTTTGGTGATCAGGCTGCGGGCAATCGCATTGGGGCGGTAGCCCAGCTTTTTGGCTGCTGCCATCACCCGCGCACGGGTGTCGAGCGACACGCTAGCGCCCGGGGTGTAGGTGCGACTTACCGCCGACTGCGACACATCGGCCAGCTTTGCCACATCCATGGACGTGACAGCGCTGCGCTGCACGGTTTTGAAATGGGGTTGGAGTACGGCGGACATGTGTGGTTTTATGCAGCGGTCCAACCGCAATCGACCATCAAGGCGCAGCCTGTGACCAAGCTAGACGCATCGCTGGCCAAAAACACCAACGGACCCATGATTTCCTCCATGCGCCCCAAGCGGTTCAAGGCGATTTTGCCCAGTACAAACTCTTTGAAAGCGGGGTCGGACAGCATGGGTGCAGTGAGTGGCGTTTCGATGAAAGTGGGGCACAGGGTATTGACCCGAATGCCATCTGCGCCCAGCTCCCAAGCCATGGCCTTGGTGAGACCTTCTAGCGCATGCTTACTGGCGCAATACAGGCTGCGCTTGGGGCTGCCCACATGGCCCATTTGCGACGACACATTGATGATGCTTCCGCCCCTGCCCGCTGCCAGCATGCTACGCGCCGCTGCTCTGGCCACATACATGGCAGCCTTGACATTGAGATCAACAATCGCATCGATGTCATCGTTACTGGCATCTACCAGTAACTTGGGGCGGTTCGTGCCCGCATTGTTCACCACCACATCAAAACTGGCTTGGCTGGCAAAAAATGCATCCACGGCATCCGCTTGCAGCACATCCAACTGAAAATACGCAATTTTTTGAGCTTTTGAGGCAGATGTCACGGTGATATGGTCATATGCCGCTATTAATTCAGGAGTATTACGCGCTACGATAGTGACATCTGCTCCTGCTTGCGCCAGCGCGTGGGCAGCAGCCAAGCCCAAGCCTTTGCTACCGCCCGTGACCAGCGCACGGCGGCCGTCGAGGCGAAAACTGGGGGTAATGAATGCTTGTGGCATGGTGGTTCAAGTCTGGGGTGGGGTTGCTGCGCTTTTCAGGCCAAGGCGGGTACGGGCTGATACCAAGGCACCTCTGCGCGCGTGCCATAGCGGCGCACCCGAATATTGGCCTGCTCGCCGTGGCCTGCAAAATTTTCCATATGGCACAGGCGTGAGCAATACTCGCCAATCAAAGCGCTGGCTTCGTCGGTGGTCACGCGCTGGTAGGTACAGGTTTTAAGAAACTTACCCACCCACAGGCCACCGGTGTATCGGGCCGCTTTGTTGGTTGGCAGCGTATGGTTGGTCCCAATCACTTTGTCGCCATAGGCCACATTGGTACGCGCTCCGATGAACAGTGCCCCATAGTTTTGCATACCCGCCTGAAACCAGTTGTCACGGTTAGTCATGATTTGCACATGCTCGCTGGCTAATTCGTTGGCTTTGTCCAGCATTTCCTCGTACGTGTCACACACGATGACCTCACCAAACTCTGCCCAGCTCTTGGCCGCAATTTCAGCGGTGGGCAATATGCCAAGTTGCCTAGCCACCTCGGCCATGGTGTCTTTGGCCAGCTTTTCACTGTTGGTGAGCAGTACGGCAGGCGATGTCGGGCCGTGCTCGCCTTGTCCTAACAAATCTACAGCGCACATCTCACCATCTACCGTTTCGTCGGCAATCACCAGCGTTTCGGTGGGGCCTGCAAACAGGTCAATGCCCACGCGGCCATACAGCTGGCGCTTGGCTTCGGCCACAAACATATTGCCTGGGCCCACCAACATGTCCACCGGCTGAATCGTTTGCGTGCCAATCGCCATGGCCGCCACAGCTTGCACACCGCCGAGCGTCAAAATTTCATCTGCCCCCGCAAAATGCATCGCCGTCACAATGGCAGGATGCGGCGCACCGTGAAAAGCTGGCGCGGTGGAAACCACGCGCTGCACGCCCGCCACTTTGGCGGTGAGCACACTCATATGCGCGGACGCAATCATCGGGTATTTGCCACCGGGCACGTAGCAGCCCACAGCACCCACTGGTATGTGCTTATGCCCCAACACCACGCCGGGCATGGTTTGCACCTCCACGTCGTGCATGCTCTCGCGCTGGATCTGTGCAAAATGGCGAATCTGTTTTTGCGCAAACTGAATGTCTTCAGTTTCCCTTGCCGACAAGCTTTTCACCGCTTTTTCAATCTCGCCCTGCGACAGACGAAAGTCGGCAGGATTCCAATTGTCAAATTTCTGGCTATAGATGCGCACCGCTTCGTCACCACGCGCCTCTATGTCTTTCAAAATGCCTTCCACTGTGCTGCGCACCGCAGCGTCGGTATCGGATTTGGCTTGGGCATCTTTGCCTTGTTTGAGGTAGCGGATCATGGGCTAGAAATTTCTATTTCAATCAATTAACTGTGCATGCGTATGCAGTCTAAACTTATGAAATAAATTTTTCACTGGGGTTTTCCCCAATAATTTTCAATATTCAATCTATTTGCCTCTAAAGCGAAGCACTTTATAGGCATAGTCCAATGCAAAAAACATGCTTGCATTTTTCGCATACGCTTGCAATAATTGCGTTATGACTACTTCTCCACCGCCTTCTTTGACCACTTCTTTGACCACTTCTCTGGCATCTGCCAAATCGATCGTTTGGGCTGCTATGCAGGCATTGCCCGGCAATACCGCAGGAATTCCCACTGCCATTTCAGCCGCACCCGCCCTAGCCCAATACTTCAGCCCCGACTGTGCATGGGAGGTGTTTCACCCCATCAACCAGTTGCATGGCACGGCGCAGATTGATGCGCAGTTTTGGCAACCCCTGCTGCGCGCCTTACCCAACTTGGAGCGACGCACGGACTTGTTTTTTGCGGGCGCATTTGATGGCCGCTTTGTGGGCGGTGCGGGCACTTGGGTTACCGCGCATGGCTATTTGTGTGGCACTTTTGTGGCCGACTGGCTAGGCATTCCGGCCACGGGCGATACTGCCTACATCCGCATCGGCGAGTTTTACCGCGTGGAAGGCGACCGCATTGTAGAAGCACGGGTGCTGCTAGATTTGGTAGACGTGATGCGCCAAGCGGGCTACCATGTGCTCCCCAAGAGTAGCGGCCTAGACCTGTTGGTGCCCGGCCCGCAAACGCACGATGGACTACTGCATGCAGCGCAAGACGCTGCGGCCACGCAAGCGTCGATGGACTGCTTGGACCGCATGATCGGCGGCCTGAAGTCATTCAACCAAAAAGACCTCAAAAGCATGGGCATGCATGCCTTTTGGCATCCAGAGATGATGTGGTATGGCCCTTGCGGCATTGGCACCTCGCGTCAAGTGGAGGGTTTTCAAAAACACCACCAAAAACCGTTTTTGCATGCTTTTCCAGACCGCCAAGGTGGCAACCACCGCTGCCGCATTTCTGAGGGGCATTACATCGGCTCTACAGGCTGGCCCAGTGTGTTTGCCACCCACCAAGGCGATTATTTGGGCGCGACTGCGTGCAACCAAGCCATTCACATGCGTGTGGCAGATTGGTGGCGGCGCGAGGGCGATGTGCTGCGCGAAAACTGGGTCATGATTGACCTGCCAGATTTGCTGCTGCAAATGGGGGTAGACCTGTTCGCGCGTCTGGCGGAGCAAGTAGCGGCGCGTAGTGCAGATCCGCATCACTCAACGGGCTTATCAAGCTTGTCATAAAAAAACCGCAGAGCACTTTGCAGTGCTTGCGGTTTATTTGAACTAGCCTTTGTTGATATGGCGTTTAAACCATCAGGTCGAAAAAGACGAGCCGCAGCCACAGGTCGTTGTGGCGTTGGGGTTTTTAATCACGAACTGCGCGCCTTGCAAGTCTTCTTTGTAGTCAATCTCTGCGCCCACCAAATACTGGTAGCTCATGGCATCAATTAGCAGCGACACGCCGTTTTTGGTCATGGTGGTGTCGTCTTCATTGGTGATTTCATCAAAAGTGAAGCCGTATTGGAAGCCTGAGCAGCCGCCGCCCTGCACGAATACGCGCAGTTTTAGGTCGTTGTTGCCTTCTTCGGCAATTAAATCGGCCACCTTAGCCGCTGCGCTGTCCGTGAAGACGATCGGGGCTGGCATTTCGGTTTCAATGGTTTCTGCTAGTGCGCTCATTTAAGGCTCCTAAACGTATCTGTTCAAAAAAAGTAATCGCTAATACTAAACTAAAACGCTCCAGTATGCATTCAGCCGTTGTTGGCGGCCAGTTTTAATAAGGGCTTTTCGTCTTGGGCGTTGGGCAGCATAGGGCACAGTTGCCCCGCAATGACCGCGCCCTGGTGCATTTCAAGGGCGTTGTAATGGACATCGCCTTCAATACGCGCCTTGGGTTGCAATTCAAGCAATTCGCTGGCATACACAGGGCCTTTGACGCTGCCATTGATGATCACGTGCTGGGCGCGTATCTCACCCACCACTTGGGCTGACTCGCTGATGACCAAGATGCTGGGCTGGCTTTCAAGCCCGCTCACATTGCCCGTCACGCTGCCGTCAATGCGCATGCCGTCGCTAAATGCTACATTGCCCGTGATGTTGCTGCCATGCGCTACTAGGCTGCGGATGGGGGGTTGTTTTTTCTTGCCAAACATCTTAAATTCTTTCTGTCTTAGTGAATGCTCACAGTTTAACGGTTTGTACCGCCCGTGTGGCACTTCCTTCAATCACTTTGGCTGATAAAGTCTTCACTTGTGCACCTGCTGGCAAATCAAGCACGCCTTCAATACGCCGGTATTGGCGCACTTGAAGGGGCTGCGCACCACCAGGAAGCGCCATACTCCAGGCCTTGCCTGCCAGAGTGCCTGTAAACGTGAGCTCTAATTTGCCGTTGAATTCTGGCCCACTTTTGATAGGCTGGATCACCAACACCTGCCACTTTACCTGCGCACCGCCCAATACTTCAGCTTGCAAGCCCCGAATAGCAATGCCCTCATTGCCCCCCGTGGGCATGAGTTTTTCAAAAAACCCTAAATCATCGCGAAGGCTGCGGTTGTCAGCTTCCAGCTGTTTGACTTGCTGCACCAGCCGGTCTTGTGTGGCTTTTTCAGCAGTAAGCAAACTGCCCGAAGTGTTGGAAATGGACTGGGCTTTGTCCAGATCGGACTTGAGCCGCAGGACTTCTGCACGCAATAGAGGCAATTGCTCTTTCACGTCTGAGTCCAAGCCCGCTATTTCTTTGCCAAAACCAAAAGCCCATAGAGCCAGAGCAGCACTAAAGCCCAAGCCTATCGCCACCATGACCCAGCGCACTGGCCAAGGCGCATTGCTGCGAATGGCCATGCTGGGCGCACTGATGGTTAAGCGGCGGCGAAGGAGTCGAAAACGCATGGTTTGAATCGATAAATGCTGTTTTTAACGCATAAAGCACAAAGCCGCAACAAGACAACTTGCTGCGGCTTTGCGCACAGAGCGACAGGCGGATTAACGCTTGCTGAACTGCTTACGACGGCGAGCGCCGTGCAAGCCGACTTTCTTACGCTCGACTTCACGCGCATCACGCGTCACAAAGCCAGCTGCACTCAAGACTGGCTTGAGTGTTGCGTCGTAGTCAATCAGGGCGCGGGTAATGCCGTGGCGGGCAGCGCCCGCTTGGCCGGACTCGCCGCCACCAGCAACATTGATCTTGATATCAAAGGCTTCGCCATTGTTTGTCAACATCAAAGGTTGCTTGGCAATCATGATCGAGGTTTGACGGCCGAAATAGTCGGCGATGTCTTTGTCGTTAATCGTGATTTTGCCAGTGCCTTTTTTCATGAAAACACGTGCAACGCTGCTTTTGCGGCGGCCCGTGCCATTGTTCCATTCACCAATCATGACAGCTCCTTAAATTTCCAACACTTTGGGTTGCTGGGCAGTGTGTGGATGC
>JANOYR010000119.1:0-38213 GCA_031428975.1 Polaromonas sp.
GGCAAGATTTTTTGCATGATCTTAGACACCATTCCATCAGGGGTCACGCCTTCGCTAAGCGCCTCGTAAGACAGCGATACGCGGTGTCTGAGCACATCGGGGGCAATATCGGTCATGTCTTCTGGCAAGGCGTAACTACGCCCGCGCATGAGCGCCAAAGCCCTTGCCCCCTCGGCCAAGCAGATACTGGCGCGTGGACTTGCGCCATAGCCCATAAGGCGTTGCAAATCTTGCAGGCCGTGCTGCGCAGGATGGCGCGTGGCATCCACCAAGCGCACAGCAAAGGCAATGAGCGATGGATCCACATACACCGCCTTACACGCTTTTTGCAACACTGACAGTTGCTCCAGATTTGCTACCGCATCAATAGCAACTGGCGCAGCCAGCGCGCGCTGCACAATCACATTTTCTTCATCGCTGGTGGGGTAATCGACCAGCACTTTCATCATAAAGCGGTCTACCTGCGCCTCGGGCAATGCATAAGTGCCTTCCGTTTCAATAGGGTTTTGTGTGGCCATCACCACGAAGGGGCTTTGCACGGCATGGGACACCCCCGCAATGGTCACCTGTTTTTCTTGCATCACCTCAAGCAAGGCGCTTTGCACCTTGGCAGGGGCACGGTTGATCTCGTCTGCGAGCAGCAGGTTGGCAAACACTGGGCCGAGCACCGTACTGAAATCACCTGTTTTTTGGTTATAAATACGGGTGCCAATCAAGTCTGCGGGCACTAAATCAGGCGTGAACTGGATACGCTTGAATTGTCCATCAATCGCTTGCGCCAGCGTCTTGACCGTCAGCGTTTTAGCCAAACCGGGCACCCCTTCCACTAGCAAATGTCCTTGTGCCAAAAGCGCCACCATCACACGCTCCAAAAACACGTCTTGCCCCACCACCACACGCTTGACTTCGTAGAGAATTTTCTCCATTAAAGCATTGCTGGTTGTTGCGTTTTGATGAGGCATGCTGAGCTCCTAAAAAGGGGACATTCCGACGGCCGAAGCTGCGTTTTCAATCGGCACGGCAAAGCCTATGCCTATAAATACGCGCTGTTTGGATGGGTTCAAAATACCCGTAACAATACCCACTACTTCGCCATCGGCATTGACCAGCGGCCCCCCTGAATTACCGGGGTTGGCTGCTGCGTCAAACTGAATCAAATTAGTCATTTGGGTGTTTGTCTCGGGCGAAATAAATGTGCGCTTTAGGCCAGAGACAACGCCCGACGACACCGACGGCCCAATGCCAAAAGGAAAACCCACAGCAGCAACAAGGTCACCCGGTTGCAAATTGGCGGTGCTGGCTAGGGCTGCGGCGCTCAAGTCATCGGGGATAGTATGCGCCTGCAGCACGGCCAAATCGTCCTCAGCCTTCACGCCCGTGATGTGGGCGCTGCTGGTTTGGCCATCCGCAAATGTAATTTCTAAGCGCCCGCTGCCCTGCACCACATGCAGATTAGTCAAAATCACACCCTTGTCGACAATCACCACGCCCGTGCCCACGCCCAACTGCTCTTCGGCCAGTGCCTTGCCCTTTTTGTCGCGCGGGGTCACAAAGCTGCGTACCCGCACCACCGACGGAATCACCTCTTCATACGCACGCGCGGCTGCAGACGGCATCGCGATAGTTTCTAGCGCATTGCGCACCGCTGCGTCGATGTCTTCTTGCGTGAGCTTTTGTGCGGCCGGCTGAAAACTAAACAAAATAGCAAACATGCAAGCCATTAAAAACGCGCCTATTGCTATGCCATATAGTCTTGGTCGTTTAGAGGCTAAAAGGCGAAATTTGCCTACCGCTTGCACCCATTTGCGAGGGGTTTTGGCCAAAGACACCACCGGATTGGGCGAATCGGCCATGGAGGACTGCCGCGCACCAACCATCGCACTTGTCGATACAGTGGGGCGGCTGTAGATAGCAGTTCGCTTCATGATAATAGATTATCACGAATCAACGAATTGGGTCTGACGCAGGGTCACTCTGGTGTTGTTACACCTTTTCCGGATAAACAGGGTGCGTGAAGGGTTTATCCCGCCAACTTTGCAAACGCAGCCACCACCTCAGATGGCGCTTGCACGAGTTCGATCAAAACGCCCTCCCCCGCAATCGGGAATTCGTCATTCGACTTAGGGTGCAAAAATGTGATGTCAAAGCCCGCAGCACCTTTGCGTATACCACCCGGTGCAAAGCGCACGCCCTGCTGGGTGAGCCAATCCACAGCAGCAGGCAAATCATCAATCCACAGACCCACATGGTTGAGCGGCGTGGTGTGCACAGCAGGTTTTTTGTCGGGGTCAATCGGCTGCATTAAATCCACTTCTACCTTAAAAGGCCCACTGCCAATGGCGCAAATGTCCTCGTCCACGTTTTCGCGTTCGCTCTTAAAAGTGCCTGTAACTTGCAGCCCCAGCATGTCCACCCACAGTTTTTGCAGCTTGGTTTTGTCGGGCGCACCAATGGCGATTTGTTGGATGCCTAGGACTTTGAAAGGGCGTGTCATTTTCATACAAACTCCACAATCGGCTGGTCTACCGTGAGCGACTCGCCCTTGGCCGCCAACACTTTGCCCACCACGCCATCCGCTGTAGCAAACAGCACATTCTCCATTTTCATGGCTTCAATGACCGCTACCCGTTCACCGGCCTGCACTTTTTGCCCCACTTGTACCGCCACATCCACCAAAAGCCCTGGCATGGGCGAGAGCACGAAACGGCTCATGTCAGGTGGTGCTTTGTGCGGCATAAGCTTGTGCAACTCAGCCATGCGCGGCGACATCACCAGCGCGTCGATTTGTGTGCCATTGTGCTGAACGCGCAAGGCAAGTGGGTTGCCACGCGTGCCACGCTCAATTTGTGCGGTAAACGCTTGGCCATTGGCCTGCCCTTTGATCACAATGTCGTTCAAGCGCGACTGGCTGCTGATTTGGTAGCTGCTGCCATTGACTTGCACCCGCGCAGAGCCCGACTCCCCTATGAATTCATCCACATGCACTTGTGCATAGCGGTGTTGACCTGCGCCGTCTAAAGTAACTACCGCATAGTCTTTGCCCACCTGCACGCCATAGCCCGGCAGCTGCCCCGTAATGCCTACAGCGCGCTCGCGCGACTTACGGCGCACAAAGGCGGCCAGTGCCACCAAAAAGTGGGCGTCTTCATGCGGCACATCTTCAGCAGCAAAGCCTTTGCCATAATTTTCTGCAATAAAGCCCGTGTTGAAATCACCCGCCACAAATTTCGGATGCGCCAAAAGTGCCGCTTGAAACGGAATATTGCTGCTGATGCCGCGAATCACAAAGCCGTTGAGCGCCTCGCGCATTTTGGCAATCGCGTCAAAGCGGTCTTTGCCATGCACAATCAGCTTGGCAATCATCGAGTCGTAATACATCGGAATTTCGCCGCCGTCTTGCACCCCTGTGTCCACCCGCACGCCATACAAGTCTTGTGTATTGGCCTGCTGCATGGTTTGCGCAGGCGGCGCAAAACGCACCAACCTGCCGGTGCTTGGCAGAAAATTGCGAAACGGATCTTCGGCATTGATGCGGCATTCAATGGCCCAGCCATTGCGCTGCACATCGCTTTGCGCCAGCGGCAGCGGCTCACCAGCGGCCACGCGAATCATCAACTCCACCAAATCTAAGCCTGTAATGCACTCGGTGACAGGGTGCTCCACTTGCAGACGCGTGTTCATTTCTAAAAAATAAAAGCTCTGGTCTTTGCCCACCACAAACTCCACCGTGCCCGCGCTTTGGTAGTTCACTGCCTTGGCAAGCGCCACCGCCTGCTCACCCATGGCTTTGCGCGTAGCATCAGTGATAAAAGGGCTAGGCGCTTCTTCAATCACCTTTTGGTGGCGGCGCTGGATCGAGCATTCGCGTTCGTTAAGGTAAATCACATTGCCTTGGCTGTCGCCAATGAGTTGAATCTCAATATGGCGAGGTTCCTCCACAAATTTTTCAATGAACACACGGTCGTCGCCAAAGCTGTTGCGTGCCTCGTTGCGGCAACTGGTAAAACCTTCAAACGCTTCTTTGTCGTCATGCGCCACACGCAAGCCTTTGCCGCCGCCACCCGCGCTGGCTTTGATCATCACGGGGTAGCCAATGCCTTTGGCAATTTCTACCGCACGCTCTGCCGTCTCAATAGCATCATTCACGCCGGGAATGCAGTTCACGCCCGCAGCGCCAGCGAGTTTTTTAGACTCAATTTTGTCGCCCATGGCCGCAATGGAGTAATGTTTAGGGCCAATAAAAACAATACCCTCTTCCTCCACCCGCTTGGCAAAGCCCGCGTTTTCACTTAAAAAACCATAGCCCGGATGCACCGCCTGCGCACCCGTTTGTTTGCACGCGGCAATGATTTTGTCTGCCAGTAAATACGACTCGCGCGAAGGTGCAGCGCCTATGTTCACGGCTTCGTCCGCTAGTTGCACATGCCGCGCGTCTTTGTCTGCGTCGGAATACACCGCTACAGTTTTAATACCCATCTTACGGGCAGTTTGAATCACACGGCAAGCAATTTCGCCGCGGTTGGCTATGAGGATTTTTGTAAACATATGTATTCTCCTGGGCGTTTAAAGCGGAATGTTTCCATGCTTGCGCCACGGATTTTCAATCTTCTTATCTTTGAGCATCACCAAACTTCGGCAAATGCGTTTGCGTGTTTCATGCGGCAAGATCACGTCGTCAATAAAGCCGCGCGCACCTGCTACAAAGGGGTTGGCGAAGCGGGCTTTGTATTCGGCCTCTTTGGCGGCTAGCTTGGCGGGGTCGCCTTTATCTTCGCGGAAAATGATTTCTACCGCACCCTTGGCGCCCATCACCGCAATCTCGGCATTGGGCCACGCAAAGTTCACGTCGCCGCGCAAATGCTTAGAGGCCATCACATCGTAGGCGCCGCCGTAGGCTTTGCGGGTGATGACGGTGATTTTTGGCACGGTACATTCAGCGTAGGCATAGAGCAACTTAGCGCCATGCTTGATGATGCCGCCGTATTCTTGGGCCGTGCCTGGCATGAAGCCGGGCACATCCACAAAGGTGACCACGGGGATGTTGAACGCATCACAAAAGCGCACAAAGCGTGCCGCCTTGACTGAGGATTTGATGTCTAAGCAACCCGCCAATACCAAGGGTTGGTTGGCCACAATGCCCACCGTTTGCCCGTCCATACGCGCAAAACCAATCAAAATGTTTTTGGCGTATTCGGGTTGCAGCTCAAAAAAGTCACCGTCGTCCACTGTTTTGACAATCAGTTCCTTCATGTCATAGGGCTTATTGGCGTTGACTGGCACCAGCGTGTCCAGCGACATGTCTAGGCGTGCGGCAGGGTCGCCGCTGGGGCGCACAGGGGCTTTTTCGCGGTTGCTCAAGGGCAGGTAGTTGTAGAGGCGGCGCAGCATCAGGAGCGCTTCTACATCGTTGTCAAAAGCCAAGTCAGCCACGCCGCTTTTGGTGGTGTGCGTGGTAGCGCCGCCCAGCTCCTCGGCACTTACCTCTTCGTGCGTCACGGTTTTGACCACTTCTGGCCCGGTAACAAACATATACGACGAGTCTTTGACCATGAAAATAAAATCGGTCATGGCGGGTGAATACACCGCGCCGCCCGCACAAGGCCCCATCACCATGCTGATTTGCGGCACCACGCCGCTGGCCATGACATTGCGCTGGAACACATCGGCATAACCGCCTAGCGAGGCTACGCCCTCTTGAATACGCGCTCCGCCCGAGTCATTCAGGCCAATCACAGGTGCGCCCACTTTCATGGCTTGGTCCATGACTTTGCATATTTTTTCGGCATGCGCCTCGCTCAGTGCGCCGCCAAACACCGTGAAATCTTGGCTGAACACAAACACCAAGCGCCCATTGATCATGCCGTAGCCCGTGACCACACCGTCGCCCGGGATCTTTTGCTCTTGCATGCCAAAGTCCACGCAGCGGTGCTCTACAAACATGTCCCACTCTTCAAATGTGCCTTCGTCTAGCAAAATTTCCAGCCGCTCACGCGCGGTGAGTTTGCCCTTTTTGTGCTGCGCGTCGATGCGCTTTTGGCCACCCCCCATGCGGGCGAGTTGGCGTTTGGATTCAAGTTGTTGTAGGATATCTTGCATGGTAATTTTTATGTAACTATGAAATAAATAGCAAACTATGACGATTTAACGGTGACATTAAGTAAAATTCTTGCTGCAGTAGAGGCTGCAACTGCACCCGACTGCACTTGCGCGGTGAGTGTGTGGAGTTGCGCTACAACCTGTGGGTTTTGCATAAAATCTTGCCGCAAACCGGTGTGAATGCGCTCCCACATCCACGCCAGCGACTGCTGCTGCCGGCGCAGCTCCAGCCGACCGCCGCGTATTTGCAGGTTTTTAAACGCTTCCACTTTGCGCCAAAAATCTTGCACACCAGTGCCTAACAAGGCTGAAAGTTGCATGGCTTGCGGATTCCAGCGCTCGGGCGTTGTTATCGCTGGCGGAGGATGCCCCTCCATCCCCTCGGGCGCAGCCGTGGCGCGTGCAGGATTCCCCAGCTGGCCAAACAGCCGCAGGGCAGACGCTATCTGCGCTTGCGCACGCGTGGCGGCATCGGGGTCAATATCGGCTTTGTTAATCACCACCATATCGGCCAGCTCCATCACGCCTTTTTTAATCGCCTGCAAATCATCGCCCGCATTGGGCAGCTGCATCAGCACAAACATATCCGTCATGCTGGCCACCGCCGTCTCGCTTTGGCCCACACCCACGGTTTCCACAATCACGATGTCATAACCCGCCGCCTCACACACCAGCATGGCCTCGCGCGTCATAGATGCCACGCCACCAAGCGTGCCGCTGCTAGGGCTGGGGCGTATGTAGGCCTGCTCGTGCACTGACAGTTGTTCCATGCGCGTTTTGTCACCCAAAATTGACCCACCTGACACGGTGGATGACGGGTCAATGGTGAGCACCGCCACGCGATGGCCCAGAGTGATCAAATGCAAACCCAGCGCTTCAATAAAAGTGGATTTGCCCACTCCTGGCACGCCGCTGATGCCTAGGCGAAATGATTGGCCTGTGTGCGGCAGCAGCGCAGTCAGCAGTGCATCGGCTTGCACGCGGTGGTCTGCGCGGGTGGATTCGAGTAGGGTGATAGCCTTGGCAACCGCGCGGCGCTGCGCTTGGCTCGGCACATCAATCACAGCGGCCAATAAACTCACACCCAATTCTCCAATTTCAAGCCTTCAATCCGCTCAAACTCACGCGTATTGTTCGTCACAAAAATAGCGTTGATGGCCAATGCCTGGCAACCCAGCAACAAATCAATTTCACCAATCATCTTGCCGCTGCTGCGCAAGCGATGCTGCTCGCGACCGTAGTGCCACATAGCTGATTCGTCCCAAGGCAAGATGGTCATTCCAGCTTGGAAACGCCCTAATGCTGCAGTGTTTGCTTCAACACGCTCACTTTTTGCCACGCCATACGCCATTTCGGCCAAGACCAATGATGAGATGGCTAACGCGTCTTGTCCATGCTCTTTAAACTTCTTTAATACGCTGAGCTGGCCCTTCATTGCATAAATGCAAATGTTGGTGTCCAGCAAATACACGGGAGGCTTGGTTACAGGCATCTTTAATCAAGGCTCGCAATATCGTCGGTTAGGGGGCCATGGTCTCGCTCAATCAAATCCATACCTTCAAAGCTGGCTAAAATTTTTTCCATCTCGTCCCACCACGCATCTTTGTCTAGTTTCGGACGCAAAACCACCGCATCGCCTTGACGCTCAATAGTGACTTCGGATGTATTGAAGCGAAAGGCCTTGGGCAGGCGCACGGCTTGGCTGCGGCCAGTGGTGAAAATTTTGGCGGTTTCTAGTACTGCTTGCATAGGATTTTCCTTTGACGAATCGCGTTTGATACATACCAATGGTACATATCAAATACACATCCGTCAACCTAACGCCTTCTTAATCTGCGCCAAAACATCCTTCGCACTCACCGGTATCGGTGTGCCTGGCCCATAAATGCCTTTAACCCCCGCTGCATACAAAAAGTCGTAGTCTTGCCTTGGAATCACCCCCCCCACAAATACGATGATGTCGTCTGCACCCTGCTTTTTCAGCTCGGCGATGATGGCGGGGACTAGGGTTTTGTGGCCTGCGGCTAAGGTGCTCACACCTACGGCGTGTACGTCGTTTTCTATGGCTTGGCGGGCGCATTCTTCGGGGGTTTGGAAAAGCGGCCCCATGTCCACATCAAAGCCCAGGTCGGCAAAGGCCGTGGCCACCACTTTGGCGCCGCGGTCGTGGCCGTCTTGGCCTAGTTTGCTGATCATCACGCGGGGGCGGCGGCCTTGCGCCTCAGCAAATTCCACGATTTCTTTTTGCAGATTGGTCCAAAATTCCATGGTGTCTCCATCGGCGTGGGCACTGTCGTAGGCGGCGGCATACACACCGCTCACTTTGTTGGTGTCGGCGCGGTGGCGGCCAAATGCTTTTTCTAGCGCATCGCTTACCTCGCCCACCGTGGCGCGGGCGCGTATGGCCTGCACGGTGAGGTCTAGCAAATTACCAGTGTTAGTCTCTGCTGCAATAGTAATAGCAGACAATGACGATATGACGGTGACATTGTCTCTTTTTTCTTTAATTTTTTGTAGTCTGGCTATTTGGCCATCGCGCACCGCCACATTGTCAATATCCCGCGCCTCAATCGCGTCCTCGGTCTTCAGCTTGTACTTATTCACCCCCACAATCACGTCTTGCCCGCTGTCAATACGCGCCTGCTTCTCCGCCGCTGCGGCCTCAATCTTGAGCTTGGCCCAGCCGCTATCCACAGCTTTCACCATGCCGCCCATGGCTTCCACTTCTTCAATAATTTTCCACGCCGCGTCCGCCATGTCTTGCGTGAGCTTTTCCATCATGTAGCTGCCGGCCCACGGGTCTACCACCGCGCCGATATGTGTTTCTTCTTGAATGATGAGCTGCGTGTTGCGCGCGATGCGTGAACTGAACTCGGTCGGCAGGGCAATGGCTTCGTCAAACGAATTGGTGTGCAGCGACTGCGTTCCGCCAAATACCGCCGCCATCGCTTCAATGGTGGTGCGCACAATGTTGTTGTAGGGGTCTTGCTCGGTCAGGCTCCAGCCGGAGGTTTGGCAGTGGGTGCGCAACATCAAACTCTTAGGCTGTTTGGCATCAAAGCCTTTCATAATGCGGCACCACAGCAGGCGCGCAGCGCGCATCTTGGCCACTTCTAAATAGAAGTTCATGCCAATCGCCCAGAAAAACGAAAGCCGCCCAGCAAACTCGTCCACGTCCATACCTTTACCAATGGCCGTTTTCACGTATTCTTTTCCGTCGGCCAAGGTAAAGGCCAGCTCCAACGCTTGGTTAGCGCCCGCCTCTTGCATGTGATAGCCGCTAATCGAAATCGAGTTGAACTTCGGCATGTTCTTAGCCGTGTATTCAATAATGTCGCCAATAATGCGCATGCTGGGCGCGGGCGGGTAAATGTAGGTGTTGCGCACCATGAATTCTTTGAGAATGTCGTTCTGTATCGTGCCGCTCAGTTGCGCCTGCGTTACGCCCTGCTCCTCAGCCGCCACGATATAGCCCGCCAGCACCGGCAGCACCGCGCCGTTCATCGTCATGCTCACGCTCACTTTGTCCAGCGGAATCTGGTCAAACAAAATCTTCATGTCCTCCACACTGTCAATGGCCACGCCCGCCTTGCCCACGTCGCCCGTCACACGCGGGTGGTCGCTGTCGTAGCCGCGGTGCGTGGCCAAATCGAACGCCACGCTCACGCCCTGCCCTCCTGCGGCCAAGGCCTTACGGTAAAACGCGTTCGACTCTTCAGCGGTAGAAAACCCCGCGTATTGCCGAATAGTCCACGGCCGCACTGAATACATCGTGGCCTGCGGGCCGCGCAGATAGGGCTCAAAGCCCGGCAGCGTGTGGGTGTGCGGCAGGTCTTTCACGTCATCCGCCGTGTACAGCGGCTTCACCGCAATGCCATCGGGCGTGTGCCAATTAAGCGCATCCACATTGCCACCGGGGGCAGATTTGGCGGCCGCCTTGGCCCAGTCGGCTAAGGTGGCAGTTTTGAACGAGATGGGCGCAGATTTTTCAGTCATGGCATGATTTTACACATATTTTTCACCGTAATTATGAATTCAAAATTCAGTTTCGTGTAAACTTAAGGCCAATGAACGCTCCCCTGCCCCACAACCGCCTAAAGCCCAGACCTTTATACGAAGAGGTAGCCGAGCTCCTGCGCCAACGCATCTTTGCCAGCAAAACAGGCGACCTAGAACCCGGCGCATGGATCGACGAGCTAAAACTGGCAGAGGAATACGGCATCAGCCGCACCCCCCTGCGCGAGGCCATCAAAGTGCTGGCCGCCGAAGGCCTGGTCACCATGAAAATGCGGCGCGGCGCCTACGTGACCGAGGTCAACGCCAAAGACCTGAGCGACGTATTCCACCTCATGGCCGTGCTAGAAGCCGACGCCGCAGACACCGTGGCCAGCACTGCCAGCGCAGTGCAACTGCAAGAATTAGAAGCCCTGCACCAGCAACTAGAAAAAGCTGCCCGAGACCGCAAAGACCACCTTAGATTCTTTCAGCTCAACGAAGCCTTCCACGTCAAACTGCTAGAAGTAGCCAACAACCGCTGGGCAGGCCAAATGGTGGCCGACCTGCGCAAAGTGATGAAGCTCAACCGCGCGCAGTCCCTGCTAAAGGCGGGGCGAATTGAAGAGTCGCTGGCCGAGCATGCTGCCATCATGGCGGCTTTGAAAAAGCGGGATGCAGCGGCTGCGCATGCGGCTATGCGGACGCATATTGAGAGTGGGCAGGAGGCTGCGGGTTAAATTAATCCATTAAAAATTATTTAATTTGGGTGCTAGCAAAAAAGTATGACAAATTTAACTAAGAATCAACATTTCGTTCCAAGGTTATTACTAAAAAATTTTGCGCAGGGGGAAAATGGGGCTGTACAAATTTATGACTCAAGCCGTGATGTACTAAGGTCGCCTACCAATATTCGTAGAGTTTTTGCAGAAAACTATTTTTATGACGATGACAACGCAATCGAGCATTATTTAGCACAGCACATTGAAGGACCTGTAGCACAGTTTATTGATGCGATCGTAAGTTCTCCGAAATCATTAATCTCGCGAGGCAATACCGAGCTACTAGGTTTTATTGGCGCACAATTGCACAGAACGCCTAAGGCATTGAATACAGCACGTGATTTCATCGACAAACACCTTCAATTACTGCAAATGGATATTGAGGAACTCAATGATTTTCCAACCGGATCAATGCCCCGCAACATGCTAGAGATGGATAATGATAGGAGACTGCTTGCTGAGGGAATAGTTAATGGTGTGAGGCTATTTCCACTACTTGAAGATCTAAGCTGGCATGTTCTATTAAATAGCACTGATTTGTCTTCGATGTGGTTCAGGCATTGACCGACAGCACCATCCCCAAGCGCTACTGGAGCGATCTGCGGCGCAAGCTGGAGAAGGAGTCTGGGCAACCGCACGAACTAGCAAAACTTGGGCCACAGCGACAAGTAGATTCAGCTGCGCATGACCGGGCAAGAAACCCGCAACAAACTTACCGACTTGAGTTGCGCGGCTTGGTTAAGGATGCAAGATTTAGCATCGGCCCAGTCTGTGGCTTGCCCCGCTTCGATCTCGCTCACGCGGTGCGCTAATACGTCGGCATGCCAAGCGGGGCTGGGGTTATGGGCGCTGTCGTGCGAGAGTGATTCCCACAGCACTTCCATGGCTTCTAGGCGCAGGGCAAGCGGCAGGGTGCTTAGTTCGGCCATGTTCATAGGGAATTCTTTTCCGGATTTGGGGGTTATGGCGGAGATAGCCGCTTTCAACTACTGGGCAAGTAAGTGATATCTTGGCAATGGTGCGCTCAACTGCCGTAAAGCGCCAACCCCTGTTTATCGAGCAAACCGCAGCGTTGGTCGCCCAAAAACGTTTGGAGAGGGCTCCACACTTGGCCGTAGTCTGGCGCTTGGCTTGCGCTAAAGCTGGTGTGCGGCCAGTCAGAGCCCCACATGAAGCGGTTGGCAAACAAGGTGGCAATGTTTTCTAGCTGGAGGTTATCTAAAGCATAGGGCAGGCTTAAACCAAGCCGGTACCAACCCGATAGCTTGATCCACGCCCCCGCGTTGGCCAACGCCTTCAGGTGCATCCATGCCTGCTGATCCTGCGCTAAACCTGTGTGCATACCCGCAACATGGTCTAGCACGCATGGGAGCCCATGGGCTTGCTGCCACTGCACAATGTCGCCTAGTTGGTGGCCATGCGCATACCACTGCACATGCCAGCCTAGCGCGCGCAAGCGTGGTGCCCACACGCGCCAGTCGGTTTGTTGGTTGCCCACTGGAGAGACCAAATTGCAGCGTATGCCGCGCACACCTGCAGCATGCCAGCGCAGCAACTGCGCGTCTGATACGGCTTCTTGTACTACCACCACGCCTCGGTGTCGTCCGCCGCTGGCCTCTAAGCCAGAGAGCAGCAAGCTGTTGTCAGTGCCGTAAACGCTGGGTTGCACCAAGACCAAATGCCCAAAGCCATGCGTGGCCGCAAGGGCTTCAATGCGCTCCAGCGGGTGGTGCTGTGGCGCGTAATGCCCTGCTACTGCGTTAGTGCCATGTGCAAATACATGCACATGGCAATCCCAGCCGCTTGGAATAGAGATGGGGGTGGGCAGCGCTTGCATGCCAAGCATTACCCAACGACGATACTGCGCTCGCGCACCAAACGCGCCCATTGCGTTTGTTGTGTTTTTAAGAAATTTTGCAACGCAGCTGGCCCATTACCCGAGAAAACCTCACCACTGAGACTGCGCACCCGCGCCAAGACTTCGGGTTCGGCCATGGTTTTAGCCAAAGCTTCGCGTAGCCGCGTTTGCAAAGCAGCGGACATACCAGCTGGGGCGAGCACTGGATTCCATTCCAGCACTTCATAATTGGCCACGCCGGACTGCTCGATACTTGGAATATCGGCCAGTGCGCGGGTAGGCAAGCGGCTGGTCACGCCCAGCGCACGCAGACGCCCGCTTTGGATATGCCCTAAGGACGAGGCCACATTGGCAAAAAACAATGGCACTTGCCCGCCCATCACGTCGTTGAGCGCAGGGCCGCCGCCACGGTATGGCACATGCACCATTTGGGTGCTGGTGCGGCTTTCAAACAGCGCTCCAGCCAAGTGCTGCGCTGACCCGTTGCCCGATGAGGCATAGGCAATTTTTGCAGGGCTGGCTTTTGCCAAATGAACCACGTCTTTCACTGTTTTGGCTTCAAAACCGGGGTGGCAGACGAGCACATTGGGGAACAAGGCCAAAACACCCAGCGGCGTAAAGTCTTTGTCACTGTCGTAGGGCAACTTGGCGAACAGCGAGGGGTTCACGGCAAACGACGATGCATCCAGCAGCAAGGTGTGGCCATCGGGCGCAGCCTTAGCCACTTGGGCTGCAGCAATTTGGCCGCTTGCGCCGGGTTTATTGTCAACAATAACGTTTTGACCAAGGAGGCGGCCGAAATGTGGCGCAATCAGCCGCGCCATTAAATCAGCGCCACCACCGGCGGGGTACGACACAATCAAGCTGACGGGCTTGGCGCTTTGCGCCAAAGCCACATAGGGCGCGGCCAAAGTGGATGCTCCAGCGACAAGCAGCTTGCGGCGGTGGTTAGAAATGGTCGATAGACGCATGGATACCTCTTTTAAAATGGGTTTGAATGGCATGGGTGAAATTTTATCCCTGAATTGCTCAATAAAATTGCTAAAATTATCAAAAATAATAGCAAACTATGACGCTATGCAAGCGATACTGCCAGTATTTATTGCCATTACGAATTCAGTGAAAATAGTGCTATGCACGTCTGCGCCGAATGTCTTTAAACTTGTGTCACTATACTAAGTATGATGGATGTTGTAGTTTTGTTTTTTCTGCTCGGTTTGGCAGCTAAGTTGCTCAAAAGCGATTTGGCCTTGCCTGGCGCTTTGTATGAAACCCTGTCGATTTACCTGCTGCTGGCCATTGGTTTGAAGGGCGGCATTGAGTTGTCTAAGCAAAGCTTGGCTGCGGTGGCGCCGCAGGTGCTGCTGTGTGTGGCGCTGGGGTTGACAATACCTTTGCTTTTGTATCCCGTTTTGCGCAAATGGGTGGGGCTTAGTGGTTTTGACGCGGCTTCGGTGGCGGCGCATTATGGTTCGGTGAGCGTGGTGACTTTTGCTGTGGCCAGCGCGTATTTGGCCACGCAGGGGGTGGCTTTTGAATCGCATGCTGCACTTTGGGTGGCGCTTTTGGAAGCACCGGGCATTGTGGCGGGTATTGCGTTGGCCCGTTGGTCGGCGGGGCGGTCTGCCCAAGACAACCCCAAAAACACTACTAATAATATAGCAAACAATGACCATATGGCGGTGACATTGGTTAAAAATTCTCAATATTTTGTACCCACAGGCAATTTTCAATGGCGCACGCTGGCGCACGACGTGTTTTTGGGCAAATCGGTGCTGCTGCTGGTGGGCGGGCTGACCATTGGCACGGTGATGGGCGAGGCAGGCACTGCGCCAATAGCGCCACTTTTTACCGTGCTTTTTAAAGGCGTATTGGCGCTGTTTTTGCTAGAGCTGGGCTTGGTGGCAGGCGCGCGACTGGGCGAGCTGCGCCGCTATGGTTTTGGCTTGGTGGCCTTTGCGTTGCTGGCGCCTGTATTTTTGGCTGTGCTGGGGGCGCTGGGCGGCAAGCTGGTGGGTTTAAGCGTGGGCGGGGTGGCGATTATGGCCACGCTAGCGGCCAGTGCCAGCTACATTGCTGCGCCCACCGCCATGCGCATAGCGGTGCCGCAGGCCAATGCCGCGCTGTCTATCACCGCAGCGCTGGGCATTACTTTTCCCTTTAACGTGGTGCTGGGCATTCCGCTGTACTTCAAGCTGGCGCAGGCCATTGGCTAACACCCAAACCATTTAGCACCATGACCAAACACCCCAAAAAGCTCCTCACCATCATCACCGAAGCGGCCATTGAAAAGCTGCTTACTGCCGATGCCAAAAGCCTAGGCGCGCAGGGCTACACCGTGCTGGATGTGCGCGGCGGCTCGGTACATGCCACACACGAGGGGCAATGGGAGGCTGACCGCATGGTAGAGGTGAAAATCATTTGCGACGAAGCCGTGGCCGATGCAATAGCCGCACACGTGATGCAGCGCTACGCCCTGCACTACGGCGTGAGCATGTTTTTTAGCGACGTGGCGGTGCTGCGGCCTGAGAAGTTTTAAGCGCCTATGTGAAATGCCCCGTGCTAACATGGTTCGATACTTGCTTATCTATCTGCCATGACCATTCAAGCCGCCCTCCACCACGTTAGCCACTACACCTACAGCCACCCCGTGGCGCTGGGCCCGCAAATTGTGCGGTTGCGGCCTGCCCCGCACTGCCGCAGCCGCGTGGTGTCTTATTCGCTCACGGTAGAGCCCGCAGGGCATTTTGTGAACTGGCAGCAAGACCCGTTTGCCAACTATTTGGCGCGTTTGGTGTTTCCAGAGAAGGTCAAAGAGTTCAAAGTCACCGTGGACTTGGTGGTAGAAATGTCGGTGTACAACCCTTTTGACTTCTTCTTAGAGCCCGCCGCAGAGCGCTACCCCTTTGCCTACAGCGCCTCTGATGTGCATGAGCTCGCACCCTATTTACTGGCCGACCCGATCACCCCCGCTACTCCACTGCTTGCCCAATACCTGCAAAAAGTCAACCGCGCCGACCAGCGCAGCATTGACTTTTTGGTGGGCGTGAACCACTTGGTACAGCAAGACATTCAATACTCGATTCGCATGGAGCCTGGCGTGCAAACGCCCGAACAAACGCTGGCGCTGGCACGCGGTTCGTGCCGCGATTCAGCGTGGCTGCTGGTGCAGCTCATGCGCCACTGCGGGCTGGCGGCGCGTTTTGTGTCGGGCTACCTTATTCAGCTCACCCCAGATGTAAAAGCCCTAGACGGCCCAAGTGGCACCACCGTGGATTTCACCGACTTGCATGCATGGTGCGAGGTGTATCTGCCCGGGGCGGGCTGGGTGGGGCTGGATGCTACCTCAGGCCTCATGGCGGGCGAAGGCCATATTCCATTGGCCTGCACACCGCAGCCCTCTAGCGCTGCGCCTATTGAAGGCGGTGTAGAAGCCTCCGAGAGCACTTTTGCCCACGAGATGACGATTACGCGCCTATTAGAGACACCGCGTGTGACCAAGCCCTATACCGAGGCACAATGGGAAAAGGTGTTGGCTTTGGGCGAAGCAGTCGATGCCGATTTAAGCGCAGGCGATGTGCGCCTGACGATGGGTGGGGAGCCCACCTTTGTGGCCACCACCGACCGCGATGCCCGCGAATGGAACACCGACGCTCAGGGGCCTACCAAGCGCGCCTATGCTACTGAAATCATGCACAAGCTCAAGGCGCATTACGCGCCAAACGGCTTTGTGCATATAGGCCAAGGCAAGTGGTATCCCGGGGAGCAACTGCCGCGCTGGGCCTTTAGCATCTTGTGGCGAGCAGACGGCCAGCCCATTTGGCACAACAATGCCCTGCTAGCCGATGAGCGCCAGCCCGCGCACTACACCTCCGACGACGCACAGCGCTTCATGGCGCATTTGAGTGCAGAGCTGGGCTTGCCGCAAAACCCCAAGACGCCCTACATCAATCCAGCCTACGAAGACGCTTGGTACTACCTGTGGCGCGAAAAGCGCCTGCCCATGAATGTGAATGTGTTGGACGCACGCCTAGGCGATGCGCTAGAGCGTGCGCGCTTAGCCCATGTGTTTGACCAAGAGCTGGGGACTGTGGTGGGCTATGTACTGCCCATACAAGCCTTTGACGAAGCGCCCGATGACCGACCAGATGCTGAAAAACTAATCAGCAAACAATCCGCCAGCGCCGTGGCGGCCCACACCAGCACCCGCTGGAACACTGGCCTGTGGCATGTGCGCGGCGGCCATATGTTTCTGACCCCGGGCGATTCGGCCATGGGCTACCGCCTGCCGCTGGACACCCTGCCGTGGGTGCACACCAAGGATCACCCCTATATCCACGAAGACGACCCGATGCTTGATCGCCCTGCTTTGCCATCGGCGGCGGTGATCGCAAAAAATGAAAAAAGTGAAACCCAAGCACCGCACTTAGACCGAGTAGCCCAAGCTTTGGAATCTGCCCATTGGCTGCCCCGCACCGCCCTGTGCGCCCAAGTGCGTGCCGTCGCACATTCGGCTGACCCACATGCCAGCCTGCTGTATATTTTTATGCCCCCTGTGGCCAAACTAGAGAGCTATTTAGAGCTGGTGAGCGCGGTAGAGCGCACGGCGCAGGCTTTGCAGCTCAAGGTGGTGCTAGAAGGCTACCCGCCCCCGCGTGACCCGCGCCTGAAAATGCTGCAAGTCACGCCCGACCCCGGCGTGATTGAGGTCAACATTCAGCCTGTCGACAACTGGAAAGATTTGGTCAACAACACCGAGTTTTTGTACAACGCGGCATTTGAATCCCGCCTGAGTGCCGAAAAATTCATGACCGACGGCAAGCACACTGGCACCGGCGGCGGCAACCATTTTGTGATGGGTGGCCTGACGCCTGCAGACAGTCCGTTTTTGCGCAAACCCGAGCTACTGGCCAGCCTGCTGAGCACTTGGCACAACCACCCTAGCCTGAGCTACCTTTTTAGCGGCATGTTCATAGGGCCCACCAGCCAAGCCCCGCGTGTAGACGAAGCACGCAACGACCAAGTCTATGAGCTTGAAATTGCGCTTAAAGAAATAGTCAAAGCCAGCGCCAAATCCGAAGCCACCGAAGCCAGCCAAGCCATGCCACCTTGGCTAATCGACCGCACTCTGCGCAACATTTTGGTGGACATCACCGGCAACACCCACCGCAGCGAGTTTTGTATTGACAAACTCTATTCACCCGACTCAGCCACAGGCCGTCTTGGCCTTCTAGAGCTGCGCGCTTTTGAAATGCCGCCACATGCCCGCATGAGCGTGGTGCAGCAGCTGCTGCTGCGCGCTTTCATTGCCTTGTATTGGAAAAAACCACGCGTAGCACCACTGTCGCGCTGGGGCACGCAGTTGCACGACAAGTTTTTGCTGCCGCATTTTGTCTGGCAAGACATGCTAGACGTGGTGGCCGAGCTCAATGATGCAGGTTATGCATTGGATGCGCAGTGGTTTGCGCCGCACTTTGAGTTTCGATTCCCTACCATTGGAAGCTTGCAGATAGCGGGCATGGAGCTGACTTTGCGCACCGCCCTAGAGCCTTGGCATGTCATGGGCGAAGAAGGCATGGCAGGCGGCATGGCGCGTAGCGTAGATTCTTCGCTAGAGCGCATTGAGGTGCATTTGCGCAACTTCAACCACGCCCGCTATGTGCTCACAGTCAATGGCCATGCCGTGCCATTGCAAAGCACAGGAACAGCCGCAGAGTTTGTAGCCGGAGTGCGCTACATCGCTTGGAAACCGTATTCTGCCCTGCACCCCAGCATAGGGGTGCATGTGCCGCTGATTTTTGATGTGGTGGACACCTGGGCGGGCAGAGCCATTGGCGGCTGCCAATACCATGTGGCCCACCCCGGTGGCCTGAGCTACGAGAGCTTTCCAGTCAACGCCAACGAGGCCGAGAGCCGCCGCTTGAACCGTTTTGTGCCGATGGGCCACACCCCCGGTGCGCTTGCCGCCAACGCCGCACTTTCTACACCCTCGCCTGCAGTAGGGAGCGCAGAGTTTCCGTATACCTTGGATTTGCGGCATTTTGGTGGAGCAAACCGCTGATGCAAGCTACAGAAGCTGCGAGAATGATGCCAATTTTTTATTGTCCGCTGTGCACACCGTAGATCCCTCCCATTTCGTTGGCATCCATGCCCAAACGCTCGCTGCAAGTTATGCTGTGCCAGCCAGCAGCGGACACTACGACGAACTGCGGGGCACTGCTTTTGAGGCCAACCAAGCCCCAAGTCAAGCCGGTTTAGCACCACTTTGGGCTGATTTTTTTGATGCGCTTGGTATTCAAGGCTTAGAGCAGCTCGACCAACGCATGGCCGAGTTAAACCAGCAAATTCACCAAAACGGCATCACCTACAACGTCTATGCGCAGGCCGACAGCGCCGCAAGCCCCCAATCCCCCCAAGGCGCACAGCGGCCTTGGGCTTTGGATTTATTTCCGTTTATGTTAAGCGGCCAAGAATGGCAGGCCATAGAAACGGGTGTCGTGCAGCGCGCCCGCGTGCTCGAAGGCATCATGGCGGATGTCTATGGCCCGCAGCAATTGCTCAAGCAGGCACTCTTACCCGTAGCGCTCACGCAAGGCCACAGCGGCTACCTGCGTGCGATGCATGGCGCACAACCTGCTGGAGGCCGCTTTTTGCACATCGCAGCATTTGATCTGGCGCGCGGACCCGGCGGGCAATGGTGGGTGGTCTCGCAGCGCACCCAAGCGCCCTCTGGTCTTGGGTATTTACTAGAAAACCGCGCCATCACCTCGCGCTTATTTAGCCCCTCTTTCAAGTCTGCAAGAGTGCGTGCGCTTGAATCCACCTACCAAAGCTTGGTGTACACCATGCGCCAGCTCAGTGGCGCGGGCAACCAAGCGCATATTGCCCTGCTCACCCCAGGGCCCTACAGCGAAACCTATTTTGAACAAGCCTATTTAGCACGCCATCTGGGGCTTAGCTTGGTTGAGGGCAGTGACCTCACGGTGCGCCAGCAAAAGCTTTACCTCAAAACCCTGCACGGTTTAGAGCCGATTCATGGCCTGCTCAAGCGCCTTGACGATGCTTTTTTGGATCCGCTGGAGCTGCGCTCTGACTCGTCGCTGGGTGTGCCAGGCCTGTTGCAGTGCATCCGTGCGGGCAATGTGCTGATGGCCAATGTGCCGGGCTCGGCGTTTTTGGAATCCCCCGCCTTGCTGGGTTTCATGCCTGGTATTGCCCAAGCCCTTTTGGGCGAACAGCTGCGCTTGCCTGCGTTGCCCACTTGGTGGTGCGGTGAGCGGGCTGCGCTGGAATCGGTGCTGCCTCGGCTCTCGGCCTGTGTCGTCAAGCCCAGCTACCCCAACGACAGCCAGCAAGCCTACTTTGAAACCATGCTGGGCAAATACATGGACACTGACCAGCGCGATGCCTTGGCAGGGCGGATGCTGCGCGATGGCAATGCCTACACCGTGCAAAGCTATTTGCCTATGTCGCAAATGCCTACTTGGGCACATGGCCAGATCGTCCCCAAAAGCGCTATGCTGCGTGTTTTTGCAGTGTCTGACGGTGCATCGGGCTGGAGCGTTTTACCCGGAGGCTTGATGCGCATTGCCAGTGGGGGACAAGAAGTTGCCTCGATGCAAAGCGGCGGCAGCAGCGCTGATGTCTGGGTCGCGTCGGGGAGCAACGACCATGCCCAGCCCAGCCCAGCTGGCCACCCGCCTACATCCAACAAGCGTGTGGTCACCAGCCGCAGCGCAGAAAGCTTGTTTTGGCTGGGGCGATATTCTGAACGCACCGAGTGCTGCCTGCACACGGCCCAGCACATTCTTAGCCGCACGGACAACGGGCTACACGCTTGGTTGAGCGCCCTAGCGGTGCAAAATGCATTGGTTTTGCCCAGCACACCCAGCCTTGCGCAGTCGCCGCGTGTTTTTGAGCGCTCGCTCATTGCTGCTTTGGGGGATACGCAGGGCAACTGCAGTGTCGGCTTTAACCTGCGTGCGTTAAAGGCAGCGGCATTTACCGTGCGAGAGCGACTCTCGCAAGACCAATGGGATTTGATTGTGCAGTCTGAGGCCCAATTTGCACAGCAAAGCCAATCTTTGCAAGACCCGCACCAGTCTGTTCAAGCGCTCCAGTTATTGTCAGCCACGGGCGTATTGTTAGCCGCCATCACGGGCACGCAGACCGACCGCATGGCACGAGACGACGGTTGGCGCTTGCTCAGCATTGGCCGACTCATTGAGCGGCTGCAGTTTTTATCGTCTGCTCTGTTGTCAGGCTTTGAGCATGCTGCGTTGGCTTTTCATGCCTGCGACTCTGCGCAGGGCTTGGTGCATGAAGGCTACAAAGCCATGCTGGCATTGTTTGACAGCACCACCACTTTTCATGCCCGACACCCTGGCCGAAGCGACATTGCAGCCTTGCTTGACACACTGGTGCTAGACCGCGACAACCCGCGCTCGTTGGCATGGGTGGCCATCACCTTGCGCGGCCGCTTGGCTAAGCTAGAAGGCGATGCGCCGCAAGACGATTGCGCCCTGTCCCAGCTGGTGCCCGATGCACGCCAGTGGAATTTGGTCGATATGATGCGCTGCGATGCCAGTGGCCAGCCGCAAACGCTGCGCAAGATGCTGGGCCAATGCGCAGATGCCCCATCAAAAGTAGCGCAGGCCATTGGTGTCCAGTATTTCACCCATTCGCTGGCCCAAGAAATCAGTGTGGGAGCGTGACATGCGCATTGCAGTCACCCACACCACCCGCTACCGCTACCAACCCCGCGTCGACAACGCACAGCATGTAGCCTACCTCACCCCCACCGAAAACACCCACCAGCAACTGCTGAGCCACCAGCTGCAAATCTCCCCCCCACCCGATGAATGCGAGTCGAGCATCGACATTTATGGCAATATCCGCACGTTTTTTTCTATTCAAACGCCACACCAAGAGCTAACTGTGCGGGCGCACAGCGAGGTCTCAAACTCCGCCCAAACGCCAATCAGCGACAGCATGACTTGGGAACAGGCGCAAACGCTGTTTAAATACCATGCCCAAGCCTTGCACCATAGCGCTACCGAATTTGTGTTTGCATCGCCCTGCGTTCCTGTCCACGCAGACTTTTTAGCCTATGCCCTGCCCAGCTTTGCGCCCCAAGCCCGCCTGCTTGACTGCGCCCACCACCTGATGGGGCGTATTTACACAGACTTTGTCTACGAAACCCACAGCACGCAAGTGAATACGCCCACCCTGCAAGCATTGGCGCAACGACGCGGCGTATGCCAAGATTTTGCCCACATCATGGTGGCTTGCTGGCGTGCCATGGGTTTGCCAGCCCGTTATGTCAGCGGATATATGCTCACGCAGCCGCCCGAAGGCCAAGCGCGCTTGCTGGGTTGCGATGCCTCACATGCGTGGGCTTCGCTTTTTATGCCCCCCGTCGCAAGCCGTGCGGGCCATGCTGGCGATTTTTCTGCGTCTGGATCAGACCAATGGCTAGACTGCGATCCAACCAATAACCGAATCCCCGGCCAAGAATACGTGACTTTGGCCACAGGCCGAGATTTTGCCGATGTGTCGCCGCTGCGCGGGGTGATTTTAGGAGGTGCAGACCACCGACTAGAGGTTGAGGTAACCGTCATGCCCCTGCAAATTTGATGTTTTAGGGTGCGAATTGCTAGCAATTTAATAGCTAACTATGACCATATCACCGTGACAACGGCCTAAAAATCCACATAATCAGCGCGCGTATGCCTGAGCAGCCGCTCGGCCTCGCGCGACATCCACTTTCATCAAAACCACCAAACCGATGGCAAACAGCAGCGCCGTGCTGGCAATAGCGGTGCGTTGGTTACCGCCTGTAGCCCAGGTGATTGCGCCGTAACTTAAAGGCCCAATGATGCTGGCGAGGCGCGTGGCAAAAGTCCACAAACCAAAAAACTCTGCGGTCTGCGCAGGGGGGGCAAACAGCCCCGCCATGGCCCTGCCCGCCGACTGGGAAGAGCCCATGCAAAATCCGGCAATAGCGGCGGCATACCAAAAACCGCCCTTGGTGGTCGTCAGTGCAGCAATGATGCAGGTAGCCACCCAGCCCACCAAGGTCAAAGCAAGTGCCATTTTGTGACCCAGCGAATCTTGTAAATAGCCAAATCCAAAAGCCCCCACCATGGCTGCAATATTCAGCACAAAAATCAACACCATGGTTTCCTGCTGTTTGAAACCAATCACTTGTTCGGCATAAATAGCCGCCAAGGCAATGGCCACGGCCACGCCAGCTTGGTAAAACACCGCGCACAGCAACAGCCAGCTAAAGTCTGGCAACTCGCGCGCGCGCGCATAAGTTGCTTTAAGTTGGCGCAGCGACGCTTTAAAACCACCACTTTTCATGGCATCGGGCTGAGGTTGGGCACGCTCTTTGAGCAGTGCAAAAGTAAAGCAAGCCGAAGCGCCATAGATCACTGCTGTAAAAAGCATCGTTACCGGTACAAAAACATCGGCTTTAACCCCGTTGCCCTGCGCCCAAATCACATAACCCAGCGAAATACCCAGCGCCAACATGCCACCCAAATACCCAAAACTCCAGCCCCAGCCGCTGACCTTGCCCATGCCGTCAGGGGTGGCCAGTTCAGGCAAAAACGACGCGGTAAGCGATTCGCCAAAGCTGTAGAAAGTGTTCGATACGATGATTAACACCACCGCCAGCGCCACACTGCCAGGACCCGCAAAATACAGCGCCGCAGTGCTGAGCACACAGCCCATCGTGCTCAGCAGCAAGAGTTTTTTCTTGGCAGCGCGCAAATCTGCATAGGCGCCCAAACTGGGCATGAGCAGCATCACAATGGCATACGACACGCTGAGCGCCGCCGTCCAAGCAAAAGTGGCCCATTCAGCGTTTTTGGCAATACCGCCGACAAAATACGCAGCGAATACAGCGGTAAGCACCACTGTGGTGTAGCCAGAGTTGGCAAAATCGTACATCGCCCAGCCAAATACCTCGCGTTTTTTAACGCCAGGGTTGAGCGCATCTTGGGTAAACACAGCCATGGAGCGCTCCTAAACTTGGGGGTATTCAGTGGGGGTGGCGTGGCTTGCGTGCACCGCCGTGCGAGCCGCCAGCACCGGGCGAACCGCGCGGTGGTCGGCCCACTTGCAGTGAACTGACCAAAGCATCGAAGCGTTCGGTAAACAGTTTGTCTATTTCACCGACCACCCCGCCCAGCTCAATTTCGTCGAAGTGTCTGCCCATAATGGCCACCACGTCGTCCACCAGCATGTCACGCTGTACCTGCATGATGTCGCCCGGCGTGGGGCCCACAAAAAGCATCAAAAAGTCGTCTTTGGCTTCTTGTTCGTCGTGGCTCTGGTCGTCATCTTCGTCGTCGTCATCAAACGACGTGTCATAAAAACTCACCTCAATGCCTGCTCCGGCGGAGGCCAGTTCATTGAGGTTCATGCACATTTCGTCCAAAGCTTGGCGAAAATCCTCATCGCCCGACACAGTCCAGCAAATGTGCAGTACATGTTCTTTGGGGTCTAAACGAATACCAGGCTCTTCTTCGTAGGCACTGGCAGCGCCTTTGGCCAAAGATTTAGCACCTGCATAGGCCCACAGCGGCTTCAAAGCCTCCTGCAGTTGTTCAAAAGTTACATCGTCACGCACCGGCACATCGGCATGCACATGAATCTCAAAAGGGGGATCGGTAAAAGCCATGCACAGAGTGTACGGCGAAATTGCCACGATGGCTGTGATTTTGGTGCCTGAGACCGGAATCGAACCGGTATGCCCGCTATGAACGAAGCGGCGGATTTTAAGTCCGCTGTGTCTACCTATTTCACCACTCAGGCGGTGTGCGCGAAGCCTCACCTAGCTGGCAAGGTGCGTCAGAGGCTCTATTGTCCCCGAAAAACAGGCCAGTTTGGGCGCGGGTGGCGATTGTTTGCAAGCTTGCGGCACAATAAGCGCCATGCAACACCATTACATCGCCAACCAAGCCGTTCCTTCCACCTCTGGCCGCGCCCTGCAAATGCTCGACCCGTCTGACGGGCAAGCCTTTGACGACATCCAGCGCGGCAACGCCGAAGATGTGGATGCCGCAGTGCGCGCGGCACGCCAGTGCTACGAAAGCGTGTGGAGTCGCATCAATGCGGCAGAGCGTGGGCGCTTGTTGATGCGTTTATCGGTCAAAATTGCTGAAAATGCCGACACGCTGGCCGCCATGGAGCAGCGCGACTGCGGCAAACCCACCAAGCAAGCCAAGGCCGACGCGCTGGCGCTGGCCCGGTATTTTGAGTTTTATGCGGGCGCTTGCGACAAATTGCACGGTGAAACCATTCCTTACCAAGACGGCTACAGCGTTTTCACTTGGCGCGAGCCTTTTGGCGTGGTGGGCAATATTATTCCGTGGAATTACCCCATGCAAATTTTTGGTCGCAGCGTGGGCGGTGCTTTGGCTGCGGGCAATGTCTGCGTGGTCAAGCCGTCAGAAGATGCTTGTATTTCACTGCTGAAAGTAGCCGCTTTGGCAGCCGAGGTGGGTTTCCCAGCGGGCGCTATCAATATTGTGACCGGCTATGGCCACGAGGTGGGCGATGCGCTGGCGCGCCATGCGGGCATTGACCACATCAGCTTTACTGGCAGCCCCAGTGTGGGCACCATCATCCAACAAGTGGCCGCCCAGCGCCACTGCCCTGTGACGCTGGAGCTGGGTGGCAAAAGCCCGCAAATCGTCTTTGCTGACGCTGATTTGGATGCGGCTATCCCCGTTATCGTGAACGCCATTGTGCAAAACGCGGGGCAAACCTGCAGCGCGGGCTCGCGTTTACTGGTTGACAGCCTGGTTTACGAGAATTTGCTAGAGCGGCTTGGGCGGGCATTTGAAGCGCTGCGCGTGGGCCCTGCGGCGATGGATTTAGACGTTGGTCCGCTCATCCGAGCCAGCCAGCAACAACGGGTGTGGGATTTTTTGAGCGATGCACAGGTGGCGGGCATTCCTATGGTGGCGCAGGGCCGTGTGGTGGACGATGCGCCAGAAACCGGTTTTTACCAAGCGCCCACCTTGCTGCGCGATGTGCCGATCAAGCACCGTTTAAACCAAGAAGAGGTCTTTGGTCCGGTGCTGTGCGCCATGCAGTTTCAGGGCGAAGACGAGGCGGTGCAACTGGCCAATGCCACGCCCTTTGGGCTGGTAGCAGGCATCTGGACGCGCGACGGCAGCCGCCAAATGCGCATGGCCAAGCAAGTGCGTTCGGGCCAAGTCTTTATCAACAATTATGGCGCTGGCGGTGGTGTGGAGCTGCCCTTTGGCGGCGTGAAATCATCAGGCTATGGCCGAGAAAAAGGCTTTGAAGCCCTGTATGGATTTACCACGATCAAAACAGTGGCCATGAAGCATGGGTAATTTATCAAATACTTTGAATACCGTTTGGTTACTCAGCTCCATCACATTTCCTTTAGGATTTATAATTTTGGGCGTAGGGCTGTTGAGTTTTCGTCAGGGTAATTTGGTTGGCTTTGCGATCACAACCCCAGTAGGCGTGTTCAGTTCAATTTGTACTAGTGGTTCTGCATTAGGTTGTATTTTTTACAGCCTAGCTTCAAACCAGTTATATTGCTCAGCCGCAAGCTTCAAAAAATACAGCACACTTCACCCAGTTACAGATTTTTATTGGGGGTTTGCGCAGTATGTATTACTTGGCATAGTGGCAATCGGTACAGTTTTGATGACTTCATTTCTGCTTGTAAAGCCACACAAAATTTCATCTAAACACCCTAGTATGAATACGCCACGAATCCGAAATAAGTGGATCGACAAATTTGAGTTATTCACAGGTTTTATTTCTACTTGGTTTAAACACTGAATCGATCAAAAACCTTACGATTAATCATATCTAGCCGGTGCACATCACTGAATTAATTGGCATGCATGGTCGGCAACGGATACTTGTGCGCTGATCACAATACAACTCAGAAAACACTCAATCTGTTAGCTAAACTTCGTGGTGAAAGCAAAATCTGCACGGAAAACTTTGAGTGCAAAATGGAGAATGTCTGGGTGTCTGCGCGAAACTAACGCTAGCCCACTACCTGCACCTTAGCGTGAACTCGCACAGAATTTAGCCAGCATGTACACAATGCTGGGCCGCGACCCACTAACTTTGAGTGAAACTCTAGATGTGAGGTAGTGAAGCTTGATTTGCGTAGACAAAAAATCCTCAGCATTTTATTATGCTAGCGTTAGCTTATGGTCATATATCGCTATATTTTTCGTAGCACTTCATTGAGCGCGTCTGGCTCTAATGGTTTTTGCAAACAGGCGGTGCAATCTGCAAACCACGCTTGGGCGCGTAGTACGGGGTTACTGCCCAAGGTGGTTAGCAGCACCTGCGCTTGCATGGCAGTGGCCGCCTTCACCACCGCCCACGTGTCGCCGCCCGCCGAGGCCGCATCAAGGCACACCCACTGGTAGCCGCCCGGCTTGGTCAAAAGTGCCGATGCTTGCCGCGCGTCTAAGGCTTCGTCCACTAAATGAATGCCCACTGACCCAAGTTTGGCCCGCATGTACAAGCGGGCCTCCAAGTCTGCATCTAGGACTAAAGCGCGCTTAGGGGCATGCAGCTCTAGTTCTTGCGCCCAAGCTGCACTTTCGCCTGAGATTACATCCAGATCCAACGTCGCTTTGGGGCAAAATAAATCATCCATGGCCTGCAACACAGCAGGCCAGCGAATAGGCCTTGCAAAAACACGCCATGCATTGGCGGGCGTTAGCGCCCCGCCCACCCAAATCACGCTGGTGTCTTGGGCATTGGCCAACAGCGCCAATGCTGCGTGCGCCAAGGGGCTGGTGCCATCCATTAGCGCCAAACGCGCTCCAGCGGGGGCACCTTGCGCCCACACATGGTATGCGGGCGCATGCGCAGGGCGGCCTTCAGACAATCGGCACAATGTGTTGATGGCATGGCGCTCTACATCTGTAAAGCCCACTACTTGGATAAAAATTCGCGGTAAAAGATTGTCTGCATTCACCCTAGCATCATACTAGGCAAAGCCGCTAGAGCGTGAGTATCAGCGCACTCAAACTTGCGGGCAAAGGCGGTTTGCTGATGAAGGCATCCGCTCCACACATGCTGCCCCGCATGCGGTCGATCATGCCGCTGCGGCCAGTGACCATGATGACTTTGACAGCAGTCATTTGGGCAGAGTGCGCTTGGGCGGGGCGAGGCAGCCGCTTCAGCGCACGGCAGACCTCGTAGCCATTGCTTCCAGGCATATCTACATCTAAAAAAATACCGTTGTAATGGTGTTGCGCGGCCAATTGCAATGCTTCTTCACCATTTTTGGCCTCGTCTGCAAAGGTATATGCCAAGCTGGCCAGCTTGGCACGCATGTACAGCCGCGCGGTCACATCGTCGTCAACGATCAGCAAGCGTTTGGGTGTTGGCGTAGCACTGCCAAGGGCGACTAGCGCGGGGGGCGCAGTGTCGGCGTAGTCGCTTTGCGCAGAATCTGCTTCTTCGCCAAAATCAGAACCCAGATCAATTGGCGCTTCACTTTGGGAAAGCGCATATGCCTCGTCTAGTGCCTGCAACACCCGCACCCAAGGAATTGGCCGAGAGAACACACGCCACACGCCTTCGGGCGGATTCAAACCAAACCACAAATACGGGCTTGCCGCAAACAAGCCAGCGCTGCATGGGCCGCAGCGTCTGGCATTTGGGCATCAATGAGCACTGCGGTAGGCGCAGCAGACAATGCATCGATCCACAAGTCGTAGCTGGGGCTACGGTGCTGCGAAATACGCAGCAAGCTGTTGAGCGCATGGCGCTCAACCGCATTAAACTCCAACACCTCGATCAGAACAATGGCCATACTTTCATTATGACAAGTCGCCAAAGCCCACTTCAGCGCTGAGCCTACAAAATCACTTCATGGCATCTGCTGGGCGGCGAGACTTCACATATGCGTCGTTTGGAAGATACGTTTTACCGTCGGCATAACGCCAGTTCACCATGGTGCCCTTGCCGCCGCGCACGTCGAGTTTGCCCACAAAAGCGCCCATGGTGCTTTGCTGGTCAATGGCTCTGAACTCTGCGGGCCCAAAAGGTGTGCTGAATTTCAGCCCGCGCATGGCGGTAACCAGTTTTTCGTTGTCGGTAGATTTGGCCTTGCGGATACCTTCAAAAATGGCTTGCATGGTGGCATAGCCCACCACTGAGCCTACCTTGGGGTTCTCGTTGAAGCGTTTGTAATAGTTGGCCGCAAACGATGCATGGTCGCGGTTGTCGAGCTGGTCCCAGGGGTAGCCGGTCACAATCCAGCCCTTGGGGGTTTCGTCTTTGAGTACGTCTAAGTATTCTGGCTCGCCCGACAGCATGGACACCACGGGCGTTTTGGGGAACACATTGCGCTGGTTACCCTCGCGCACCAAACGCGCCAAATCCGCGCCAAATGTGACGTTAAAAATGGCATCGGGTTTGGCCGCCATGATGGCGCCCAGCGTGCTGCCTGCCTCTAGTTTGCCGTTTGCTGGCCACTGCTCGCCCACAAACTCCACGTCGGGGCGGCGGGCTTTGAGCAGCTCTTTGAAACTGGCCACCGCGCTTTGGCCGTATTCGTAATTGGGCGCAATGGTGGCCCAGCGCTTGGCGGGCATTTTGGCGGCTTCTTCTACCAGCATGGCCGCTTGCATATAGGTGCTAGGGCGCAGCCGAAAGGTGTAGCGGTTGCCTTTTTCCCAGACGATAGCGTCAGTCAGTGGCTCGCTGGCTATGAAAATGCGTTTGTTTTTAGCGGCGTGGTCGGCCAGTGCCAAGCCAATGTTGCTGAAAAAGCCGCCCGCCAGCACGTCTACTTTTTCTTTGCTAGTCAGCTCCACGGCGTGGCGCAGGGCTTCTTCGGGCTTGCCCGAGTCGTCGCGGGCTATCACCTCGACCTTGCGGCCCAGCAAGCCGCCTTTGGCATTGACCTCTTCTACCGCCAACTGCCAGCCCTGCTTGTAGGGCGTGGTGAACTGGGGAATGCTGGAATAGCTGTTGATCTCGCCAATTTTGATGGGCGTTGACGCCGAACCAGTGCCTTGGGCGGCTACCAAACCCGCCACGGCAAGCGCCGATATGCAGAACAAACTTTTAGAAAACGCGTTCATGAAAACTCCGTAGTAACCCGTAGATTGGGCAGATGCGTACTATAACGCAAAGCGTTGTCGCATGGATGACACATCATGCAAATGAGTAACCTGCGTGACCCACCTAAGCCACCAAGCGCCAAAGCCGAGTGGTCTCTTTTGAGCGTGCCGCATGCAGCGGGTCGCTGGCATCTTGCGCTTTGGGGTGCAGGGGCTGGGCTTCTAGCTGGCCAGCCACTGTGAGCCCAGCGGCAGCAACCAGCCCTACCAACTCGCCTTGCGCCCGCAAACCCAAGTGCTCCGCCAAGTCTGACATGATGAGCCAGCCTTCGCCGCCCTCGTTTAAATGCGCGGCTAATCCGCTTAAAAAGCCGCGCAGCATGCGGCTGGCATCGTCATACACCCCATGCTCAAGCGGGCTGGCAGGCTTGCCCGGCAGCCAAGGCGGGTTACAGACCACCACGTCGGCGCGACCTGCGGGGAATAAGTCGGTTTGCGTAATACTGACCTGTTTGGCCAAACCCATGCGCTGCATGTTGTCGACTGCGCAGGTAACCGATCGGGGGTCTTGGTCCGTAGCAGTCACCTGTTCTGCCCCACGGCTGGCCAACACCGCAGCCAACACGCCCGTGCCAGTGCCAATGTCAAATGCCGTGTCAAAAGAGCCCAATTTGCGCCGCTGCACTGCCGCTTGCGCCACCAAATCCACATATTCGCCCCGCACAGGCGAAAACACGCCGTAATGCGGGTAAATGCGACCATCGCCCAAAGCCGACAACGCGGGGATTTCAACCCCTTTTTTGCGCCACTCGAAGGCCGCCACCACGCCCATGAGCTCGCGCAACGAGACGGTGCGGCCATGTTCAGCCGCCCCCCAAGCCTGCGTGCACGCCTCGCGCATGTCGGGCGCACGGCGCAAGTTGAGCGAATAATCGGCCTCTAGCTCCACCACCACCAGCCCCAAAATCCGCGCCCGCTGCGCCTGCGCTTGGCGGTGGCCATAAAACACCTCGCTGGGCGTGGGCGCGGTATGGCCAGGTTTGTCGCTGAGCGCCGATTTTTTCTTGTTTGATTTAGCCTCCGCCTTTTCTAAAGACTTCACCCGCGCCTTGTCCACCCGCCGCGCCAGCGACTGCACCATCTGCCGCCCTTGGTGAAAATCCCCCTTCCAAAGCATCGTCACCCCATCGCAAGCGAGCCGATATGCCGCGTCTGCACTCAAGGTGTCGTCGACGGTTTGGATTTTTGGGGGGGAAAGCAATGTATTCATGCCCTAATTATCGCCGACAAGCACTGATTAATAGAAAATAATGGCAATGTCACCGTGAAATAGTCATAGTTTGCTATTAAATAAATAGTAAAACACTTTCTCAACGGAGTCAACTTGCAACCGCTGCAATCCGTTGGGCGCGCAGGTGACACCACTGTGCCATCAAGCTCCTGTATGCTCGCTGTGCGCACGCACGTAAGCCCGCAAAGCACATGCGTTTCAACATTTTTCAAGCGAGACAACCCAATGGTACTCAAACAACTCACTTTGGCATTCGCCACCAGCGCTTGGCTCACCCTTAGCAGCCCCGCCATCGCGCAAGACAACCGCATTGACACCATCCGCTCTGACGCGCCAGTGCTGGCCGCATATGGCAAACACGCAGTGGGCGTGCGCACCTTGGCACTTTCCAACCCTGGCCAGCTTGACATTGTCAAAGCCAAGGCGGGCGAGCCGATTGCCCAATACGACCGACCACTGACGGTGGAACTATGGTATCCCGCCAGCCCTTCAGCCGAAGCACAAAGCGCCGCCACAGCGGGTCAATACCGCGTGTTTGCGCGAGACCCTAAAACTGAAGTCACCCTGTATGGCAAAGCCCTGCGCGATGTGCCTGCTGACACAACTGGCGGCCCATACCCGCTGTTGATCATTTCCCATGGCTACCCAGGCAACCGCTTTTTGCTGAGCCACCTGGCCGAAAACTTAGCCAGCAAGGGTTATGTGGTGGCCTCCATTGACCACACCGACAGCACCTACAACGACCAAGCCGCTTTTGCAAGCACCCTGCTTAACCGCCCGCTAGACCAACTCTTTGTGCTCAACCAAATGGCCAAGCTCAATGCGGGTGAGGCAAATGATGCCGCCAAAGGCACACTTAAAGGCATGGTCAACGCCAACACCACGGGTTTGATTGGCTACTCGATGGGTGGCTACGGCGTGGTCAACACGATTGGCGGCGGCTTTGCAGCATCTGCCGTTGCCTCCACCTTAGCCCCGCCCAACGGCGCATTGGCTGCACGCCAAGCGGGCAACCCAGCATACACCGCCAGCATGGATTCACGCATCAAAGCAGCAGTGGCCATTGCGCCATGGGGCTGGACGCGCGGCCTGTGGGACACCGCTGGCTTAGCTGGCATCAAAACGCCCGTGTTTTACATGGCAGGCAGTGTGGACGATGTGTCGGGTTATTCCCCTGGCATTCGCAATATTTATGAAGGCAGCGTCAACGCCCAGCGCTATTTGCTGACCTTTGAAAATGCCAACCATAACGCCGCTGCCCCCATGCCCGCACCCAAAGAATCCCGCGTGCGCGTGGCCCATTTGCCCTTCATTCCAGCTGCGCACTATATTGATGCCGTGTGGGACAACGTGCGCATGAACAACATCGCTCAGCATTTCAGCACCGCATTCTTAGCAAAATACCTAAAAAATGATGCCACTATGGACGGTTATTTAAACTTGGTGGAAAACGCCAAGGACGGCAAATGGTCCGCCGAGGCCGACGGCAAGTTTAAAGCGGACCACAGCTACTGGAACGGTTTTGCTAACCGCACGGCGGCTGGGCTTCGGCTGGAGCAGCGCAAGCCTTAAACGGGGGAGTACAAGTGGCCAAAATGTGCCTTTATGCAACATTCATCATAATCAAATAAGTATATAAAACCAACAAAAAAGTAGTTTGCAAATCTAAAGAGATCAGGCATAGTCCAGCCATGACTGATTTTGCTTTTATCTTTGCTGGCTTTTTTGTGGGTTTAATCGTGGGGCTCACGGGTGTGGGGGGTGGCTCTTTGATGACGCCCTTGCTGATTTTTGGCTTTGGCATTAAGCCGTATTTGGCCGTGGGCACCGATTTGCTGTTTGCAGCATTCACCAAACTAGGCGGCACGATTAATCTGGCGCGTGCCAAGACGGTGGACTGGCCCATTGTGGCCAGCCTGTGCGCAGGCTCTATTCCGGCGGCGCTGGCCACGGTGTATGCCTTGCACCAGTTTGAAGTGACCAACCCCGCCGTGCAGCGGGTGATGACCACCACGCTTGGTTTTGCGCTTTTGCTCACCGCCGCAGCCACGCTTTATAAAGCCATTAAAGGCAAAACCACCCCCAAAGACATCTCCCCCGAAGCTTTGGTGGCTGCCACCAAGCCACGCCACTGGGCGCTGCCCATCGTTTTTGGAGCGCTGATTGGCACGCTGGTGTCGGTGAGCTCGGTGGGCGCGGGTGCCATTGGCGTGTCGGTGTTGATGCTGCTCTACCCTGCTTTGCCGCTGAACCGCATTGTGGCCGCCGATTTGGCCTATGCCGTGCCGCTCACCTTGGTGGCGGGTCTTGGCCACGCATCTATTGGTTCAGTCGATTGGCCGCTCTTGGTCAAGCTGCTGGCGGGTTCGCTGCCTGGCATTTGGCTGGGCACACAGTTCAGCTCCAAAATTCCTGAGCGTGCCATTCGCTCCTTGCTCTCGGTGCTGCTGGCCTACGCAGGTCTGAAGCTCATTGCCCTGTAATTTTTCCCCTCTTTAGCCATGTACCAATACACTGAATTCGACACCCAGTTCGTCAAACAACGCGCCGCACAATACCGCGACCAGCTCGAGCGCAACCTTGCTGGCACATTAGCCGACGACGACTTTCGCCCGCTGCGCCTGCAAAACGGCTGGTATATCCAGCGCTACGCCCCCATGCTGCGCGTGGCCGTGCCCTACGGCGAGCTCTCCAGCGCCCAAGTGCGCGTGTTGGCACGTATTGCCCGCGAATACGACCAACCCAGCCACGAGGTGTTTGCCCACGCCACCGGCACGCAGGGCGCGCTCACTGGCAAAGGCGTGACATTGACCACGGGCTACGGCCATTTCACCACCCGCCAAAACGTGCAGTTCAACTGGATTCCGCTAGACAAATCGGCTGACGTGATGGATTTGTTGGCCAGTGTCAACATGCACGGTATCCAAACCAGCGGCAATTGCATCCGCAACACCACCAGCGACGAGCTGGCGGGCATTGCGCCTGATGAGATTGCCGACCCGCGCCCGTTTTGCGAAATCATTCGCCAGTGGAGCACCCTGCACCCTGAGTTTGCGTTTTTGCCACGCAAATTCAAAATCGCCGTTACGGGCGCTAAAGACGACCGTGCAGCCACGGCTTGGCACGATGTGGGGCTGCACCTTGTGCGAGCCGCTTCAAGCGACGCTGCACAAAGTGTTACCGTGGGCGATCTGGGCTTTAAGGTCTTAGTGGGCGGTGGCATGGGCCGCACCCCGATTGTGGGCACCGCCGTGCGCGAATTTTTGCCTTGGCCGCAGCTGCTCAACTACCTAGAAGCCGTGATCCGCGTCTATAACCGCTATGGCCGCCGCGACAACATGTACAAAGCGCGGATCAAAGTTTTGATCAAAGCCGAAGGCCAGCAGTACATTGACGATGTGGAAGCCGAGTTCAAGGCCATCACCGAGCATGACGGCGCGGCGCACACCATCACGCAGGCTGAATTTGACCGCGTGAATGCCTCGTTTCTTAAGGTTTTTGATGCCAATCTCACTGTCCAGCCGTCATCAGGCACTAGCAAAAAAATAGCAAATGTGCTCGAAGCAGCAGCCCTAGACGACGTGGAATTTACCCGCTGGCTGCACCGCAATGTGGCCGCCCATGCCAACCCCCACATGCGTGCCGTCACCTTAAGTTTTAAGCGCTTAGGCCAAGCGCCTGGTGATGCCACGGCAGACCAGCTTGACACCGCTGCCGACTTGGCCGACAAGTTCAGCCAAGGCGAGATTCGCGTGACGCACGACCAAAACATGCTCCTGCCTTGGGTAAGCTGCGACCAACTGCCCGCGCTATGGCAAGCAGCCCGCAAGGCGGGGCTGGCACGCGCCAACATCCGCTTGCTCTCTGACATGATTGCCTGCCCAGGCGGCGACTTTTGCGCCCTGGCCAATGCCCGCAGCCTGCCCATAGCCGAGGTCATTACCGAGCGCTTTCAAGACCTAGACGAACTGCACGACTTGGGCGAGATCGACCTGCACATGAGCGGCTGCATCAACTCTTGCGGCCACCACCACAGCGGGCACATTGGTATTTTGGGCGTAGACAAAGACGGCAAAGAGTGGTATCAGCTCACGCTGGGCGGCTCTGACGGCTCGAATTTATCGGGTGCGGCGCAGGCGGGCAAGGCCGTGGGCCCTTCGTTTAGCGCAGTTGAGGTGTTGCCTGCCATTGAGGCAGTGCTAGAAACCTACAAAACCCTGCGCGCGCCATGCGACGACAAATTTGAAACCTTCATCCAAACGCTCAAGCGCTTGGGCGCAGACCCTTTCAAAACCGCTGCCAACAGTGTGCGCTTAGCCCACGCCGCGCCTGAAACTGCCGAAGCTTAAGAGTATTTACTATGCAATTAATAGCAACAAATGACTATACCACGGTGACATCGGCCTCAAAAACCTTGCAAATCGCCAATACCGAAGACCCTAGCGCGTTTGCAGACCAATTGGCAGGTGTGGACGCGGTAGAGCTCCATTTTCCGAAGTTCACCGATGGCCGCGCCTTTAGCCAAGCCTATTTGCTGCGCCGCCGTCTGGGCTTTGCAGGCGAACTGCGTGCCACGGGTGATGTGCTGGTGGACCAACTGCTGCAAATGCAGCGCAGCGGCTTTAGCAGCGCGGTGTTGCGTGAAGGCCAAGACGCAGCGCATGGCGCGAAGCTACTGGCGCATTACAGCGGCTTTTACCAAGGCGATGCCGTGCAAACCAGCAGCCCCTTTAAGGCCGCAGCATGAGCGCTGTAAACCTGTACGCCAAGCCCAGCGCAGGATTTGCTGCCAAACTGCTCGCCACACAGCAGGTGCTGCAAAACGCGGTGCGTGCGCACAGTCCGCTGACGCAAGCCAGCAGCTTGGGCGTTGAAGACATGGTGGTGAGCCATTTGCTGCACACGCTGGATTTACCGGTAGAGGTATTTGTGTTGCAAACAGGTAAGTTGCACAGCCAAACCCTGCACCTGATTGATGTGGTGCAAACCCGCTTCACCAGTGCGCAGCGCAAACTAAAAATCTACGAGCCTGATGCCACGCAAGCTATGCAGTTTGTAGCTAAAAATGGCGCAATGGCAATGCGGGACAGCATTGAACTGCGTAAAGAATGCTGCGATATTCGTAAAATGCAGCCGCTGGCTAAGGCCTTAGCAGGCAAAGGCGGCTGGATCACCGGCCTGCGCCGTGAGCAGTCGGATGCGCGCTCGGATGTGCCCGAGATTGAAATGCAAAGCGTGGTGGAGGGCGGCGTGGCCAAGCTACGCGCCAAAGTCAACCCGCTGACCGACTGGACGCTGGGCGATGTGTGGCATTACGTTTCGGTGAATTCTGTGCCCTATAACCCGCTGCACGACCAGTTTTACCCCAGCATAGGCTGCGAACCCTGTACACGAGCCGTCAGCGTGGGCGAAGATTTTCGCTCTGGCCGCTGGTGGTGGGAATCCGAAGCGGCAAAGGAGTGTGGGCTGCATGTTAGTACCCCACTTGCTGCCGTTTGAATACCCAACAGCCGGACTGCCGGGCGCAGAGGACGCAAAGGTTACGCAGAGGACGCAAAAGGATACCGAAAGAATGTTCTGGTTATTTTGCTGATGGGTGATGTTGTAGTTATCTGAGGCTTTACTTTTTATTTTTTAATTTCTATTTTTTTATTTAAAAAATATTATTTTTGTAGCTAACTAAGACCATTTGAAGCTGACATTTTGTGAATTTTCTATAAATTTTCCATTTTTGTATTTTTGGTATTCCTTTTGCGTCCTCTGCGTAACCTTTGCGTCCTCTGCGTCCGGTCAAGTCCGAATTTAAAACCTCAATCAACAAACAAACCATGAACGCCAGAACCGAACCCCAGCTTTTGCAAACTTTAAGCAACAGCCACCTCGATGCGCTAGAGGAAGAAACCATTTTCATCCTGCGTGAAGTGGCCGCCGCCTTCGAGCGCCCCACCCTTTTATTTTCGGGTGGCAAAGACTCCTTGGTGATGCTCAAATGCGCTGAAAAAGCCTTTGGCAAGGGGCGTATTCCCTACCCGCTGCTGATGATCGACACAGGCCACAACTTCCATGAAGTCACTGACTTCAGGGATTCGCGCGCTGCCGAGCTCGATGCCAAGCTGATTGTGCGCAGCGTAGAAGATTCGATGGCGCGGGGCACGGTGCGGCTGGCGCACGAGGGCGAATCGCGCAATGTACACCAAAGCGTGACCCTGCTCGAAGCCATTGAAGAGTTCAAGTTTGACGCACTCATTGGCGGTGCGCGGCGCGACGAAGAAAAAGCCCGCGCCAAAGAGCGCATTTTTAGCCACCGCGACAGCTTTGGCCAGTGGCAGCCCAAAAGCCAGCGCCCTGAGCTGTGGACCGCTTTCAACACCAAACTGCAACCGGGCGAACACTTTCGCGTCTTCCCTATCAGCAACTGGACCGAGCTGGATGTCTGGCAATACATTGACCGCGAGCAAATTGCACTGCCGTCGCTGTATTACACCCACCAACGCGAAGTAGTGGAGCGCAAAGGCCTGCTGGTGCCCGTCACGCCGCTCACGCCACTCAAGGCGGGCGAAGAGTCAGCGCAACGCAGTGTGCGTTTTCGCACTGTGGGCGACATCACCTGCACCTGCCCCGTGGCTAGCCTAGCCGCTACGCCAGCGGAGATCGTCATTGAAACGCTGGCCGCCGACGTGAGCGAGCGCGGCGCAACCCGCATGGACGACAAAACATCAGAAGCGTCGATGGAAAAACGCAAAAAGGAAGGGTATTTCTAATATGAACAAAGCACTCAAATTCATCACCTGCGGCAGCGTTGACGACGGCAAATCAACTTTAATTGGCCGCCTGTTGGTGGACACCAAGGCCGTGTTGCAAGACCAGCTGGCGGGCGTGTCCAAAAGCGGCACGGCAGACTTGGCGCTGTTCACCGATGGCCTGTCGGCCGAGCGCGAGCAGGGCATCACCATAGACGTGGCCTACCGCTATTTCTCTACCGCCAGCCGCAAGTTCATCATTGGCGACGCGCCCGGCCACGAGCAATACACCCGCAACATGGTGACCGCCGCCAGCAGCGCCGACGCAGCCGTGGTCTTGGTGGATGCCACCAA
>JANOYR010000120.1:0-27346 GCA_031428975.1 Polaromonas sp.
GACTATATTTTTAATAGCTAACTATGACAGATTGACGATGACATTGAGCCAAAATATTGTAAAACGCCGCTCGAAAAGCAATGCCTTAATCGCGCGTCACACGCACCACTTCTTCTAAGCTGGTCACACCTAGCTTCACAAGGCGCTCGCCATCGTCGCGCATGAGTGCCATGCCTTGCGCCAGCGCGGCGGTTTTGATGTCGGCCTCGCTGGCTTTGTTGTGGATCAGGCTACGAATATCGTCATTGCTCACCAAGAGCTCAAACACGCCCGTGCGGCCTTGGTAGCCCGTTTGGTTGCAATGCGTGCAGCCTTTACCCGCGCAGTGGGTACACAGCTTGCGCACAAGTCGCTGGGCCAGCACGCCAAGCAAGGATGAGCTCAATAAAAACGGCTCTATGCCCATGTCGGTCAGCCGCGTAACGGCGCTGCTGGCATCGTTGGTGTGCAGGGTGGCCAAGACGAGGTGGCCCGTGAGGGAGGCTTGCACGGCAATTTGCGCGGTTTCAAAATCGCGGATCTCGCCGATCATGATGACATCGGGGTCTTGGCGCAAAATGGCGCGCAGGGCTTTGGCAAAGGTCAGGTCAATTTTGGCATTCACCTGTGTTTGGCCCACGCCTGCCAGCTCGTATTCGATGGGGTCTTCCACCGTCATGATATTGGTTTGCTGGGTATCGAGCTTGCCCAGCGCTGCATACAGCGTAGTCGTCTTGCCAGAGCCTGTGGGGCCGGTGACCAAGATGATGCCGTGGGGCTGGGATATTAAATTTTCTAGCCGCGCCAGCGTGTCGCCTTGCATGCCCACTGACTCTAAGCTGAGTTTGCCACCCGATTTGTCCAAGAGGCGCAGCACGGCGCGTTCGCCGTGGGCACTGGGCAGGGTGGAGACGCGCACGTCCACCGCGCGCGTGCCAATGCGCAGCGATATGCGGCCGTCTTGCGGCAAACGCTTTTCTGAAATATCCAACTCGGCCATAATTTTCAAACGCGAGATCAGGGCGGCATGCAGGGCGCGGTTGGGCTGCACAACCTCGCGCAGTGCGCCGTCTACCCGAAAGCGCACGGCGCTGTGGCGCTCATAGGGCTCAATATGGATGTCGCTTGCGCCGTCGCGCGCGGCCTGCGTGAGCAGGGCGTTGAGCATGCGAATAATCGGCGCGTCGTCGCTCGTCTCTAGCAAGTCTTCTACCGCAGGCAGGTCTTGCATCATGCGCGAGAGGTCGGCATCGGATTCCACCTCGCTCACCACGGCTGCGGCATTGGATTCGCCTTGCGCGTAGGCGGCGCTGGTGCGCTGGGCTAGGGTGGCTGCATCGGTGCTTTGGATGCTTTGCACAGTGTGCATGCCGAAGTGGCGCAGCACTTCGCCCACGGCACTGGGGTCGGTGGCGGGTTGTAGCCACAGCGTGCGTATGTCAGCATCTTCTTCTAGCAAGACGCATTGGCTGCGGGCAAAGGCGTAGGGCAGGGGGTAGCGCATGGCTTATTTGCTGGCGGGTGTTTGCGCCGCGCCCAGGCCGGAAATGGGGGCTATCGGCGTTAGCAAAGACGGTAACACAGCGGCCTCGTTGATGGGCACCATGCTGCTGGCCTTGGGCTGCGTGTCCCGCTGGCCGCTGCGCATCAGCTCGTAGCGGTCCATCGACAGCGCATCGGTGGCATTGGCGTCGCGCACCACCACAGGACGCAAAAAGACCATCAAGTTGGTTTTTTTGCGAGAACGCGCCTCGGTTTTAAAGAGGTTGCCAAACAAGGGCACATCGCCCAAGCCCGGAACTTTTTCTTGATTGCCCGAAAATTCGTCTTGCAGCAGACCGCCCAAAACCACCACCGAGCCATCGTCTACCAACACATTTGACTCGATGGAGCGCTTGTTGGTGATCGGCCCGTTGGCAGAGTTGACCGACGAGGCTTGCACGCTGCTCACCTCTTGAAAAATTTGCAGCTTGACCGTGCCGTTTTCACTGATGGTGGGTTTGACGCGCAAGGTCAAGCCCACGTCTTTGCGCTCGATGGTTTGAAACGGGTTGACCGTGCCACTGGAACTGCTGCCCGTGTTGGTGAATTGGCCCGTGACAAAGGGCACGTTTTGGCCCACCACAATTTTGGCTTCTTCGTTGTCTAGGGTGAGCAAGTTGGGCGTGGACAACACATTGCCGTCACCAGTGGACTCCAAAAACCTGGCTAAAAACCCCAAGGTGTAGATGCCATTGTTTTGGTTGAGCAAGCCAAAATTAAAGCCTTTGCCCGGTGCCACCGTGCCCGCGCCAGCCGCTAGGCTGATGATGTTGTTGCCCCCTGAGCCAAAGTTGCTGCCCAGCACGCCTATGTTGCTGTCGCCTTTTTTGCCCAGCAGCCCCTGCCATTGGATGCCAAATTCAGCAGCGCGGTCCGAATTGACCTCGGCAATCAAACTTTCAACAAACACCTGTGCGCGGCGTGCGTCGAGCTTTTCGATGACTGCGCGAATCTGGCGGTATTGCGGCTCGGGGGCGCTGATGATGAGGGAGTTGGTCGCTGGATCGGCCTGAATTTGTCCACCGATACTGGGCGCAGCGCTGGACTGCGCAGATGCAGCTGCGCCGCCCGCTGCGGGCGCAGAGGCTGCCACTGCCGCTGGACTGCCCGAAATGGCGGCACGCAGGGTAGCCGCCACTTTGACCGCATCGGCATTTTTCAGGTGCACCACATAGATATTGCCTGCGTCGCCATTGCCCTTGGGCGGCTCGCGGTCAAGTTTGTCAATCAGGGATTTGATCAGAGCAATTTTGGTGGAATTGGCTGCCCGCAAAATGATGGAATTGCTGCGTGGCTCGGCCACGATGGTGGTTTTAAAGCTGGTGTCGGATTGGCCCTGCCCAGCAGACGCACCGCCCCCCGACTCTGCCAATCGCAGCAGCAACGGCACCATGTCATTGGCCAGCGCATACTTGAGCGGGATGATTTCTAAATCGGTAGCGTTTGAGACATCTAAAGCCGCCACAATACGCGCCAAGCGCTGCAAATTGTCGGCGTAGTCGGTGATCACCAGCGAGTTGTTGCCGGGGTTGACATTGATAGTATTGTTGGGGCTGATTAAAGGCCGCAAAATGGGTACTAAATTATTGGCTGTTTCAAAATTCAGCCTAAAAATTTGCGTGACAATTTGGTTGCCCGACACCTTGGTCTCTGACGTGGTGACCGCGCCGCCTTGCAGCTTGGCATCAGCTTCGGGCACTAATTTTGTGATGCCCGATACCTCCACCATGGCAAAGCCTTGCAGACGCGCTGTGCTGACAAATTGGTTGTAAGCACCTGCGCTGCTGGTGGGGCGGTCGGTTACCAGGCGCATCGTGCCTTTGACGCGCGGATCCACCACAATGCTTTTGCCCGTCATCACGCCCATGGAACGCGCCACTTCGGCAATTTCCACGTTTTCAAAGTTCAGCATGACACCGCCTTCGCTGCGTGTCATTTGGTTTGTTGTGGCATTCGGCGTGGCAGCAGGGGGCGGCGTTTGGGCCAGCAAATGCCCAGATGTCACCGTCAAAAGGACATAAGTTGCTATGCAAATAGGAGTAAATGAAAAGAAAGGTTTCATGGTGTTTTGCTGATACGTCAGCCCAGTGTAATGACGGAGCGCGGCCCGTTGCGCCGCCCAATGATATTCAAGAGATTCGACAGCGCATCCAAGCTCTCGGGCGCGGCACTGGCCTCGCCGTTAAAACGCAGCCGTGCGCCCACCCATTGGCCAGCGCCCGATAGTTCAAGACCGCCCTTAAGGGTTTCTAATTTAAGCGAGGGTACATCACCGCCTAAAAGCGTCAAACGGTAGTCGCCCAGCGGGGCCAATGTAGACAGGCGCGACGACATGTCGGTTAAATCCATAGTGGCGCTGCCATTGACGCGCATGCGGCCTTCGCGCCATGCCAAGCGCAGCGCTTGGCTTTGCAACTGCAGCTGGCCTTGCGGCGCAATGGTGTTCCAAGGCGTGCCAAGGCCTGCAAGTGCCGCAGCGCCCATGCGCACCACAGGCAGGGCAAGAGCGGCATCAGCGCCAGAAAAACTGGGGCTAACCAGCGCCGACAGCGGCGCACTGGTGCAGCAGGGTGCGCTGATGCGGGCGTTGAGCCCCGAAAACGATGGCCGCAGCGTCCAGATAATGCCTTGGGGCAGCTCGGTAGCGTCCGTGCTAGCAGCCCCACCGGTGAAGACAAACCGCGAAGAGCCGTTCCAGACGGTGCCACGCGCGTCGGCCAACACAATATGGCCATTGCTGGCTGTTTGTACGCCTTTGGCCAGCCATGCTGCGGGTGCACAACACAGCAAAGCAACGCTCGCACCGATAGCAATTCCCGCCAAGCTCCAAGCAGTAGCCACAGATGCTGCGCCAGCATGGGCACTGGGCTTGCGAGAAGTCGCGCTGCGCTGGACTCTGGGACTGCGGCTAAACATCGTCCACTCAATTCTTTTGCGGAAGGCTGAGCACGATGGTGCCGTCCCAAGCCATAGCCGCAGGCGTGGCCGATGCCGACTTGGACAGCCGCGCTTCTTGTGGAATCGCCCGTGCGTTGGTTCTGGCCTGCGCCAGCCACTGCGCCAGTGCCTCGGGGCTTGTGCCTTTGAGCACTACCGTGGCACGCTCGCCGCTGACATTGAGTTGGCCTGTGGCTCCCAGTGTTTGCTTGACACCGTTTTCTAGGGTGCGCAGCGACTCGTCAAAACTGATCTTAGGCTGCGCGCGCAGCGCGGCGGCCTCGGCGGCCATGCTGCGCATTGACTGTAATTGTGCATCAAGGACGCGGTGTTGCGCATCGGCAGAGCGCAGCACCGCCAGCGCGGGCGCAATAGCCAACCACCACAGCAGCGCCAAGCCCACCACACTGCAGGCCGCAGCAACCATGCGGCGCTCGCGTGTAGCAAGCGCCCCCCACCATGCCGACAAAGCATTCATTTGGCACCTCCAGTTGCTACGGCGCTGATGATTAATTTGTCGCCTTCACTGCGCAGGCTGTAGCCCTTGGAACTTAAGGTGCTGCTGGCGTTTTGAACTTCAGAGGCGGTCAAGCCTGCGCCTTTGATGGACACCTCGCCTGCTGCATATTCAATAGCATACAATGACGATTTTACGGTGACATTGGCCGAAATACTTGAAAAAATAGCTTCCAAATCGCGTGGTGTGAGTGCGCCTGTGGCGGCGCGCATGGCGGTTAGCTCGCGCTGCATTTGCACGGGGGCATCCACGACCACTAAGACCTGCGGGTGGGTTTGCGTTAGCAATTGGGTGATTTGCCCACGCTTGGCGGCCAAACTGCTTTGTTCTTTGAATGCCCAAGCGTTCAGCCCCAGCACATTGGCCACCAGCAGGGCGATTACTCCCCAGCGCGCTGCCGCCCAGCTTGGCGCACTGGCAAACGCCCGCAGACCCTGCGCGGCTTGCGCCAACACGCGACCCCGCCCAGACAGCGTCAAGTCAAACTGCGCCAGGCTCCAGCCGGCCTGTTGTGCGGCGGCGCTGGCTGCAGCCAAGTCTTGCGCGCTTTGCACAAGGTTGACGCGGCGCTGCAACATGTCTTCCGCTGGGGCGGCTACGGCGGGTTCGGCCGACAGGGCTATGGACTCTTCGGCCAGCAAACCCATGGCCTTGGCCGATGCCAGAGGCAAGCAGCGCACGCCGCTGGCATCGGCCAGCGTGACCAGCACCGCATCAGGTGTGCCATGTAAATGGGGGGGGGCCGCAATATCGCAGGGAAACCGCTGGGGCAGCAAGCGCAGCACCCGCTGGCCCGCCGCTTCTAGCGCAGCAATATGGCCTACCAGCCATGCTTTGTTGCACACCGCCACCCAGGTGCTGGCGCTGCCATCCACGGCGATGCTGGGGCCAGGTGCTAGGGCGTAATGCAACTGGGCGGTGTCGTCTAGCAAACGGTCCTCTAGCATGCCATCGAGCACAGTGCGCAGTTTGGCTGCGCCTGTGCCACGCGACATTTTTGGCAACTGCAGGCCATGCCAAGACAGGGCTTGCACATCCACCACAGCCAGCACTTCGTCGCAGCGGGGCAGCAAAGCCGCGCTGGCTTGGCCATGTTGGCTGACACTGCCATTGGGTTGCACCACGGCATAGGTATAGGCCACTTGCGCACCCGCATCGGCAGACAAATGGGGCAAAAGGTGAATAAGTAGGCTGCGCATGCGTGTAAAGGGTTAATTCGTGATTGTAGGCACTGCGCCGCCCTCTGGCGTAAAACCACTTGAACCAAAAGCACTTAAGGCGGCGCGTTCACGCCACAAAACCTTCACATCAATGCCGTCGCGCTGCACCAATGAGCGCTCTTGAATGGTGACATCTTGGCTTTTTTGTTCGGCATCGGGTTTTTCAATGCCTAAGCGCAAACGGCCACGCACTTCAAAAAAGCGTGTCGCCACGCTGTGTCGTCCTTCGTTGATTTCGCCCGTGATAGCGGGAATCAATGCGCCCGCTGCGGCCAAATCCCGGAAATGGCTTTTCTCGCGCTGCGCCACCAGCTTGCGCGCCCCGTCAAGCGCCATACTGGGTATGCTGGCATACAGCACTTCGGCGCTGGCAGTATTGATGTTAATGGGGGTTCGCGCTGGCAAAATACCCACATAAGGCCGCAAGCGCTCCAGCGTTGACGCTGACCAGCCTAGCCACACCAGTTGCTCAAAACGCTGCGGCACCAGGGGCGCAAACGCGGCTTGGGTATTGCTTTCACTTTGGTCATTGGCCCGCATGAGTTGCTCGGTGGCGCTTAGCAGCTCGCGCGGGTCTAGGTCGAGCAGGTCAAAGAGCTTGGCAAAAGCCTGCAAATCGGGCACGGACACCGTGCCGCTGGCCACCAAATTGTTGACATTCAGAAAAGACTGCATGTCAACAATTTGACCCGACAGAAAAATCTCGTTGCCCGCTTCTGAATAGGCGTTGCTGTCTGCGCTGCCATTGCCATGGTTGTCGCCGACGCCCGCATTGGCTTGTGTGGTGTTGGTTTTGTCGGCAGCAATGAAGCTGGTGAGGCGAGATTCTTGCAGGGGCACAGCCCAAGGCTCTGCCAAGTGGTCGGCCCCGCCCGAACGCGCGTCTTCACGCAAAATCAAACGGGCCCAGTCCAGTGCCCCCACCAAAATCCACGCGCTTTGGCTGCGCGTGCGCTCCGCCGCCTCCACCTCCACCGCTCGCCACTGCTGCCACATGGCCGATGCGGCAAAAGTGGCTACCAAGGTGACCGTGAGCATGGCCGCTAGCAGCGCAGCACCGATCTGTTTGCGGCGCGTCATGACTTACCGCCTCCCAAGCTAGGCCGCGCCCAGTCGCGTGTGAGCAGGCCTGACATTGGCTGGCCGTCCGCCAGGCTCAGGCGCAAACGCAGGCCGTCGGGCACGGCGGCTAAGCCATTGCCCGCAGCTTTAACCGCAGTGCCCGCCACGGCGGTTTGCGCATCGGCTGACAGTGGGTTAGTCCATGCGTCGTTGCGGTAGTAAAAAATTTGCACCTCGTCTACGGGCAAAATATTCACCTCAGCACCCTGCGCGGCGCTTTGCGACTGAAGCAGCCGGCCCAAGCCTGCCCACTGCTGGGCTTGCAGCCAAGCAGCTTGTAGCTCGCCCCGATTGCGCAGCGGCGCGGATTGCCAGCGCAGCCAGCGGGCTTGGCCGTCGATGTTTTTCTTCGCCCAACCCACCACGCGCACTGCTGCGTCTTGGGTTTGGCTGTCGCGCCGGGTGATGCGCAGCACGCGGCCGTCGTAGTCAATCGCGCTGGTGATGCCAGTCTCGATCAGCATGTCAAGGTCGGTGTTCCACTGCGCCAGTGCGGTTTGCAGGGTGGCAATGTGGTCGGCGCGTTCTTTGGTTGAGGCTTGGGTACGCGCCATGCCGTCAATGCCGCGCCAGCTCAAAATAGCCAAAAGCGACATGATACTGATCGCCACGAGTAGCTCAATCAGGGTGAAGCCCAGCAACGGTGCGCGGCGGTGAATGGCGGCAGTGCGGACCATCAATACCGCCCCAGAATCGTCGAAAGCGACAAAATCGGCGCAGCACCCTCTTCGGTGCTGTGGGTTACTTGCGCGTCGACGCGGCGAAAGCTGGGGTTGGGTGTGGGACGCACTTCAACCCGTACATCGAGCTTGCGGCCCGCTTGCTCGCAGACCATGGCACTGTCCCCTACGCCGGGCATTTGTTTAGACAACCGGGTTTTAACCAATTCGTTTTCGGCGCACAGGGTGGCCAAGAGGGTGTCGGTTTGGCGCTGGGCATTGCGTGTGAGCGCATGGGTAGCTTGCACGCCAGCGGCCAGCGCAGTGGCCACAATAGCCAAGGCTACCAGCACCTCAATTAAAGTGAATCCTGCGTTACAGCGCGAGTGTGCACTCACTTGGAGGCCTCAGTTGTTGGGGTAGTCAGCGCAAAAGGCCGCAGCCCATCGGTGGCTAGGGTAATGCTGCGTTCGCCCAAGCGCAGGGTCATTGACTGGGCGGGAATAATCGGCTCAGGGCCCAAAATCAGGCCGCTTGGCCGCTGGTTGCTGGCCAAAGTGTTGCGGCGGTCTGCGTCTTCGTGGGTCGCTGTGGTGCCCGCTGCCAGCCACGGCGTGAGCCCTCCCGCAGCGGCATTGGCATTGCGCGTGGTGTCTACCCGCTGCCCTTCGCCCACAATTTGAAAACCATCGCTGCTGGGCAACCACAGCAGCGGCAACCCACTGGCACGCGACTGCGTGCGGGCAGCTTCTAAGACTGCCACCACCCGATCGGCCTCGCGCTCCAGTGCCGTAGCGTGAGAGTCCCGCAAGGCTAAAGTGGCTGCACCCGTGGCAATGGCAATCAAGCTGACCACAATGAGCAGCTCTAGGAGCGTAAAACCCCTCTGTTGGTTATTGCCAGCTGCCAACATCCGCATTCTTGCCTTCGCCTCCCGCTTGGCCGTCTGCGCCGAAGCTCATCACGTCAATTTCGCCTTTCACGCCGGGGTTGAGGTATTGGTAGGCACGGCCCCAGGGGTCGTTGGGCAGTTTGTCTAAATAGGGCTTCCAGTTGGCCGGAATTTGCCCTGCTGTGGGCTTGGCCACCAAGGCTTGCAGGCCTTGCTCGGCGCTGGGGTAGCGCTGGTTGTCCAGTTTATAGAGCTTAAGCGCCTGCACCACATTGTTGATGTCGGTTTTGGCGGCGGTGGCGCGGGCATCGTCGGCGCGGTCGAGCACATTGGGCACAATCAGCGCGGCCAGCACGCCAATGATGACCAAGACCACCATCAGCTCGATCAAGGTAAAGCCGCGTTGCACGAGACTGCGCAGGCGTGGGGCTAAGGACATTACAGCGGTTTTGGAGGTGTATAACGGTGCCATACAGGAGTTGAAATTGGGTTAAAAAGTGCGGCTGCGTGAACAAGCGCTAAGCTTCAATGATAATCGGTGCATGCAAAGATATTGGTGGCAAAAATTAACGGCATTTCTGCTTTGGGGCTTGGCCGCAGGCTGTGTGGTGTTTTGGGCGCTTAAATTCGCGGTCAGTCCTGTCGCCGTTGTACCTTTGTCTGGCGCGAGCGCCACACCTGCTGTGCGGATAGATTCCGCCCAAGTGGCACAAATTTTAGGCGCTAAAGCTATAAATAAAATAGCAAACAATGACGACGGTGCCGTGACAACGCCAAAAATACCTTCAAAGTTTATTTTAACAGGCTTGATCGCAGCGGGACGCTCTAGTGTGGCTTTAATCGCCTTTGACGGCAAGCCCGCCCGCTCCTACCGCGTGGGCGCTAGGGTGGACGAGGGTTTGGTGCTGCAAAGCGTGGACAAGCGCAGTGCCCGCTTGGGCTCTACAGTCAAAGCGACGGCCACGTTGACTTTAGAGCTGCCTTCTAAGCCCGGCCCCGTGGTGGTGTCGGCTTTTATCCCTGCACCCCTGGCGATGGTGCCCGCTGCCCCTATCGTTGTGCCGTCAAATACGGTTGGCATGTCTGCCCAGACGCTTACGGAGCTGGGGGCAGGACAAACTGTCGCCACCGACCAAATGCTAAATTTGCCAAAGGCCATTCGGATGCGCGGATTGCCCGGTGCTCCGCCTGCGGCTGCTGACGGCGCTGTGCCAGCAGATCCAGTGCGCAACTGACTCCCGCGTGGGTGATCCAAGCGGTGTTGGTGTCTGCAGTCTTTGCCAGCGCATCCAGCGCGGCTTGCACCCGCGCCATTACCATGGCCACCGACTCGCCGCACCTGCCTGCGCGGTAGTCTTCAAAACCATCCGTCCACGCTGCCAGCGCAGCGGGGCTGATGCCATCCCAGCGCTGCATTTCCCAGCTGCCAAAATCCATCTCGGTAATACGCGGCTCTGTTTCAAAGCATAAATCTGCCCGATGTCGCTGCAAAGCCGTCATGAGCTGCTCGCATCTTTGTAGCGGTGAAACTTGCACGGCGATGCCCAAGGGCAGCGCCTTGGCCAGCGCACTAGCCGCCAGCTCGGTGGCCACAGGGTCAGCCGCCACGTTGCTCACACCGTAGCAAATACCCTTGGCCACGAGGGGCTGGGCGTGGCGAATCACCCACAATAGGGGGTTTTTGCCCTCCGCTGTGGGCTTATTTGCCGTGCAATCAACCAAAGTTTACAGCGCCGCCAGCGCCCCTAGATAAAACGCTACTTCGCATACTTGCTGCGTAGCGCCCAAACAGTCGCCCGTAAAGCCCTGCAAACGCCGCGCAAACAAGCGCCACATATACCCCAGCGCCAGCAACATAAAAACCACAGGCGCTATAAAAAATAGAGCTAACTTTAACCATAATGCGGTGACAGTGAGTGGAAATATCCAAAATGCAGCGACCACCAGCCCGCTGGTGTTGATGTGGTCTGCTAAGGGCTTCGATTTGGATGTGGCACTGTCCCCCACATGGGGCAAAGCGGCAATCAAAACCAGCGGCGCAGCCCGAGAGCACACATGCGCCGCCACAATGCTCAAGCACACCAAGGCTGCATCCAAGCGCAGCAAAGGCAACTCTACCCGACGCGCCACCTCGCCTAAGCCCGCAAGCGCCGCCAGCTTACAAGCCAGCACCAAACACAGCGCCATGGCCCCAAAAGCGCCCACCCGCGAGTCCTTCATGATCTCTAGTGCCCGCGCACGCTCGTAGCTGCCACCCAAGCCGTCGGCCACATCGGCCAAGCCGTCTTCATGAAAGCCGCCTGTGAGCATCACCGTGGCCACGGTCGACAGCGCAGCAGCCAAAAGCGGCGCAAAAGTGCCGACAAAAACCTGTAAACACAGCCAAAACACGCCCGCCGCCACCGCGCCCACCAAATACCCTACCCCTGGAAAGTGCGCTGCACTGGCCCGCAGCATGGCAGGCGAATACCCCACCCAAGTCGCCAAACGCCCCGTGATAGGAATGCGCGTGAAGAATTGAACAGCTAAGAGAAAGTGCTTGATGGGCAACATAGGGCGTGCGTCAAAAACCTTCAGCTTTTGCCCGACACTCCAGCCGACTCAAAGCTGGCCATTTCATTTAAAAACTTGGCCGCCGATTGCACCAATGGCCATGCAAGCAATGCGCCTGTGCCTTCGCCCAAGCGCAAGCCAATGTCCAGCAAAGGGGTAACGCCTAGGTCGTGCAGCATCAGGCGGTGGCCGTTTTCGCTGCCTACATGGCAAAACACCATGAAGTCTTGGGCGTTGGGCGCAAGCCGCGTTGCCAGCAGTGCAGCAGCGCCTGCAATGAAGCCATCTACCAAAATCACCCGCCGCTCAGAGGCTGCTTGCAGCATAGCCCCCACCATCATGGCAATTTCAAAGCCGCCCACTGCCGCTAGCACGTCCATGGGCTCGGTGCAGGCGGCATGGCGCGTGTGGGCGCGTTCGAGCTGTTTGATTTTGTTTTCTAGCTGCGGGTCGGTCAAACCGGTGCCTCGGCCAGCGGCATCGCGTAGGGGCACGCCGCACAGCAACGAAAAAATCAGTGCAGCACTGGACGTATTGGCAATGCCCATTTCGCCAAATGCCACCACGTTACCCGCCAGCCCAGCGAGCACTTGCACGCCGGCGTCTAGCGCTGCCACCGCCTGAATCGGCGACATAGCCGTCGTCCAGACGCTGTTACGCGTGCCCAAAGCGATTTTGCGGTTGATGAGCTTTGGGTTGTGCGGCAGCGCCGCAGCCACGCCTGCGTCCACCACGGTGAGTGCAAAGCTGTGTTGGCGAGCAAACACATTGACTGCAGCACCCCCATCGAGCATATTGGCCACCATTTGCAAGGTAACAGCCTGCGGAAAAGCCGATACGCCTTCCTCGGCAATGCCGTGGTCCGCTGCAAACACCAGCATTTGCGGGGCACGAAAACTCACCACATCGCTGCGCTGGATACGCGCCAGTTGCAGGGCAAGCTCTTCTAGTAGACCCAATGCGCCCACAGGTTTGGTTTTGTGGTCGATTTTGTGGCGCAGCTTGAGGGTGAATGCCCCGTCGTTTGCTTTGAGTGAAAGTGGGTCTACCGTGGGCAATGCAAATGTCATGGGCTAAAAAAACAGATAAATGGTCTGTGTTTACAGATCGGGGTGGTGCGGCTTGGCCAAAAAACCGCTGGCCAGTGCGTTAGGCCCCATGTTAATCGAGGTAGAAGGCGACATTTCTTGCAAACTCAGCAACACATTGCGCTGTTGGCATTCAGTCTTGAGTGTGTTGTACAGCGGCATGCGCAGCACGTCTTCAATATCGCCCGAGTATGACAGGTTGACAAAGGGCGCCAGCAGCCCCCGCTCTAGCTCGCGGCGCGTGATGTTGAACACATAGGCCTGCGCCGCAGGCACGCCGCGCAGTTTGGCCACTGCCTCGGTGCTGCCCTGAAAGCCCCGCAAAACCGGCATGATGCCCAGCACCTTGGCGGCCATGGCCCCAAGCTTGCCCACCGAGTTGTCGCCCTTGGCCTTGGCACGGGTCAAAATAAAGTCTAAATTACTAGGGGCCAAATAGGCATACGATTTGGCCGAAAGATCTTGCATATGGCTGCGGATGGTGGACATCGGCGTTTCGGCATCGAATTCGCGCAGCACTTCCATCACCTGTGCGCCGTAGCCGCCCAGCAGGTTCATGCTGTCGTAGCATTCCACAAACATCGGCCCTTTGATGCCCACCTTGTTGCGCACAGGCATGGAGTCGGTGATGCATTTTGATGCAGCTGCCATGGCGTTTTTGAAGATAGGTGAGCGCGAACCCATCACAAAAAGCCCGAACACATGGTCAAAATCGCAGGCGATATGGTCCAGAAAAAACTGCCGAACTTCAGCCTCTGTGGGCGGTATAGAGCTAGAAACCTCAGCCGCACGCAAGCTTAAAAACTGGCTGTTAAAATCGCGCGTGGCTTTGGCATCGCGCGAGTCTGTGAAGCTTTGTTCGTCGATTTGAATATTGATCGGCAGCAAGCGCACATGCGGGTTATTGAGCACCGATGGTGGCACCTCGGCGGCGGCATCAATCAAAATTCCAAGTTTCAACATAGGGCACTCCTTAAGAGTGACTATGCTACGCCCTTAGAAACATTTGGTAAACAGGATTGTGGGTTTCTTCGACATAGGGATACCCTAGGTCTTTCAAAAAGGCGGTGAACACGGTGTCGTCGGCTTTGCTCACCTGCATGCCCACCAAAATGCGCCCGTAGTCTGCCCCTTGGTTGCGGTAATGGAAAAGGCTGATGTTCCAGCCCGGGCGCATGGCGTTTAAAAAACGCAGCAACGCGCCGGGCCGCTCGGGGAACACAAAGCGCAGCAAACGCTCTTCTTTTGCTAGCGCACTGCGTCCGCCCACCATGTACCGAATGTGTTCTTTTGCCAACTCGTCGTGCGTCAAATCTAGCGTTTTAAAGCCACTTTTACTGAGCTTATTTGCAATTTCGGCGCTCTCGCCTTTGCCCTGCGTGGTCAGGCCGACAAACACATGGGCATTGGCCGCGTCGCTGATGCGGTAGTTAAATTCGGTGATGCTGCGCGGCCCGCCGGGCAGCTCGCCCAGCGTGGTGCAAAAGCGCCTGAAGCTGCCGCGCTCTTCGGGCACGGTCACGGCAAACAGGGCTTCGCGCTCTTCGCCCACCTCGGCGCGTTCGGCCACAAAGCGCAGGCGGTCAAAGTTCATATTCGCCCCGCAGAGCACGGCGGCATAGGTTTGGCCTTTTGTTTTGTATTTGGCGGTGTATTGCTTAATAGCCGCCACCGCCAGCGCGCCCGATGGCTCCACAATGCTGCGGGTGTCCACAAACACGTCTTTGATGGCCGCGCACACCGCGTCGGTGTCCACGGTCATGAATTCGTCCACCAGCCCGCGCGCGATGCGAAAGGTTTCTTCGCCCACCAGCTTGACCGCCGTGCCGTCAGAAAACAGGCCCACGTCGCTCAGCGTCACCCGCTTTTTGGCCGCCACCGACTGCATCATGGCATCTGAATCGTTCATTTGCACACCAATGACCTTGATGCTGGGTTTGACGGCCTTGATGTAGTTGGCCACGCCCGAGACCAGCCCGCCCCCACCAATGGCCACAAATACGGCATCGAGTGCGCCAATGTTCATCGCCTGCACTTGGCGCAGCACCTCCATGGCCACAGTGCCTTGGCCTGCAATCACATCGGGATCGTCAAAAGGGTGTACAAAGGTCAAACCCTGCTTGTCTTGCAAGGTAAGGGCGTGGTTATATGCGTCGGTGTAGCTGTCGCCGTGTAACACCACAGTGCCGCCCAGTTGCCGCACCGCATCGACCTTGAGCGAGGGCGTGGTGGCGGGCATCACAATCACCGCGCGCGTGCCCAGCTTGGCAGCCGACAGCGCCACGCCCTGCGCATGGTTGCCAGCCGATGCGCAAATCACGCCTTTTTTGAGCTGCGCAGGGCTTAAATGCGCCATTTTGTTGTACGCCCCCCGCAGCTTAAAGCTAAACACTGCCTGCTGGTCTTCGCGCTTGAGCAAGACTGTGTTGCCAAGCCGGCGGCTCAGCGCCTTGGCATGGTCAAGCGCCGACTCCACGGCCACGTCGTAGACGCGGGCGTTGAGGATTTTCGTTAAGTAGTCGGCAGGGGAGAGGGGTTTTGGTTTTTTGGTGGCCATGGGGTGATTATCTATGGACTGGCTTGCTTCCCCGTTTGCTCTGCGCCTTGGGACTAACTCCGTTCAATCTGGGTCTTCGTACCAATCCCGTTCGCCCTGAGCCTGTCGAAGGGTTCATGCTGACTTGGCTTTTGTAGCGTTGCGCCCACACCAGCGCACTGCCTGCCTGTGCCCGAGTTACCGGCCCACTTCGTGGGAAGCTTTGCGGTACTCAAAATGTGGGGTCTGTTCATAACTCGCCCTGCGGGCTCAAACAGATGAACAGCCTGATCCCACATTTTTCCGCTCCTCAAGCCCGGCAACTCTGATTGGGCGCAGACAGGCAGCGCACTGGCGTGGTCGCGGGCGAGGTGGTGACTTAGTTGGCGTTTCGTGCCTATTTTCGTGATTTTTATGAAAAATAGTGGCAATGTCATCGTCATATGGTCATAGTGCGCTCTGTTTTTCGTAGTAAAAACCATGCAAAACACAACATGTCCCCGCACCCGTTTTCGGGCTCCGACCCCAAGCAAACTGCAAGTCCGAGTGCGGCAAACCCACTGGAGCGCTCGGACGCCCCAGAAAAAAGAGAAAGGAGGCCAGAAAAAAGAAAAGCCCCAGCTCTTGCGAACTGGGGCTATAAATCTACCTATTTTCTTCAGGGTAGAGGAGACAATCGTAAAATCAATTGCGCAACAATTTGCGCTTGCTAAGAGTTTACCCTTATTTTTGATGCGACGCAGCATATTCCCCATTGAAAAATAGGGAGATAAGCCAAATGCATCGCCCATTAGCAAGGCCAAGCCCCATTTCAAACCACATTAACCCTCAAGGAATAGCATGGATTGCACAGTCAGTTGGACAGGCGGCAGCACCGCGGCAGGCAGCGAAGCACCCGGTTGGGTCGGCGGCGCATCGGGCATGGGCTTTGTGGCCCGCACCGGCAGCGGCCACACCCTTGCCATGGACGGTGCCCCCGATGCCGCCAAACCCGAAAACGGCGGTGCTAACCTTGCCCCCCGCCCCATGGAAACTATGCTCGCAGGCGCGGGCGGCTGCACGGCGTATGACGTGGTGCTTATCCTTAAGCGCGGCCGCCACGACGTGCGCGGCTGCAGCGTGGCCCTGCACGCCGACCGCGCCGAGCTTGACCCCAAAGTCTTCACCAAAATCACCATGCACTTCACCGTCACTGGCAAAGCCCTGCCAGTTGCCGCCGTAGAAAAAGCCATAGCGCTGTCTCACGACAAATACTGCTCAGGCACCATCATGCTGGGTAAAACGGCCGAGATTGTGACCTCGTTTGAGGTGCTGGAGCTGCTGTGATTTGACGCAGAGACATGCGTGGCATAAAATACAAATAATTGCATTAAACGGGAAAATTTAATGATTCCGATGAAAATGTCAAAAGGCGGACGAGTAGTCATACCCAGTCATATTCGCCAAAGTTTGGGGCTCAACGATGGCGATGCCGTCTTGTGGGAGCTGGGCGATGGCGAGGCGCGTATCACCACGCGGGCGCAGCAGATCAAGCGTGCCCAAGCCTTGGTGCGCCGCCATGTGCCGCTGGGCGTGTCCTTGGTGGACGAGTTGATTGCTGAGCGGCGTTCTGAAGCGCAACATGGCTAAAGCAGAAGTCAAAGGCGCAACGCCTACCGTGCTCGATGCGTCTGCGCTGCTTGCGCTGTTTAACGATGAACCTGGTGCAGACGTGGTGGAGCGCGCCTTGCTAGGCGCGTGCATGGTGAGCGCTGTGAACCATACCGAGGTATTGACCAAGTTGCTGGACAAAGGCCTCAGCGCCAGCGATGCCGCATCGGTCATGTTGTCAGTAGCCGTGCAGGTGCTAGCCTATGACAGTGCGCAGTCGGTGGACGCAGCTTGGCTGCGTCTTGCCACCCGCAGTGTGGGCTTGTCTTTGGGTGACCGCGCTTGTTTAGCGCTTGCCCGTTCGCTAGGCGCTCCAGTGCTCACTGCCGATAGGCCGTGGCTGGGTGTTGCGCAGGCGGCAGGAGTGCAAGTGCAATGTATTCGATAGCACACTATGACTATACGACAGTGACATTAGCAGTATTTTTTATAAATACGCCGCTAAAAGGTTAGGTAGGCCACTGGGCGTAGGCAAATGCAGCCCCGTCCAACCCTGGGCATTGGCGGCTTGGGCGTTGGCGGGCAGGTCGTCGATGAACACAGTGCGCTCGGGCGCTAGCGCGTAGCGCGTTTGCAGCAGCTGGTAAATGGCGGGATTGGGTTTAACCAGCAGGGCGTCGCCGCTGAAGACACCGCCGTCAAAGCAGCCAATGAAGTCGTGGCGCTGCTCCAGTACGCGGGAATAGGGCGCTGGCATATTGGACAAAAAATACAGGCGCACGGGCGGCGGTTGGCCATTTGCCAGCGCCACATCACGTTTGGCTGCCAGCTGGCGCAGTACCGCTACATTGCTTGCAATGGGCTGCAAGCGATCGCCCAAAAGTGCCATCATGGCCTCAACGCTGGCAGCGGGCAAATGCAGGCGTGCCGTAGTTTTGGCTATGATTTCTTGCAAACTGAGCAGGCCTTGGTCAAAACTGAGCCAGTCGGGGTGGCTAAAAATTTGCTTGCCCAGCGCAGCGGCCGCTTCCTCGGATGTGGCCAATTCAGGTAAAAACTGGCGAATCAAAGCGGGGGGATTCCACGAGAAAAGCACCTCGCCAAAATCGAAAACGATGTTTTTTGTCATGGGCTGGATTTTAAAAGGCTTTGGCTGCGAAGCAACTAAGCCGCCAAAAACGCCATCAAGCCCGCAGTAGACCCGTCCAGCCCGGCCACATCCCCCGAGGCCATGCGGGTGGCTATGTCGCGGGCCAGCACTTTGCCCAGCTCCACACCAAATTGGTCAAAGCTGTTGATGCCCCAGACCGCGCCACTGACAAAGACGCGGTGTTCATACAGGGCGATTAGCGCGCCAAGGCTGCTTGGGGTGAGCTTGTCCAAGACAATGAACGAGCTAGGCCGATTGCCAGGAAAAAATGCGTGGCCTTGGCCATGCCCATCAGCGCCCGCATCAGACTTGCCCAGCATGAAGGCCTGCGCCTGTGCCAACGCATTGGCCAATAGCAAGTCATGGTGGCCGTTTAATGTGTGCGTCGCATGCTTCACGGCGATAAATTCCATGGGGATCACATCCGAGCCTTGGTGCAGTAGCTGAAAAAACGCATGCTGCCCGTTCGTGCCCGGTTCCCCCCACACCACGGGCGATGTGGCGTAAGGCAATGCTTGGCCATTGGCATCCACGCGCTTGCCATTGCTCTCCATTTCAAGCTGCTGCAAGTAGGCGGGCAAACGCTTGAGCGCGGCGTGGTAGGGCGCTACGCAGCGCGATGTGTAGCGGTGGAAATTGCGGTACCACACGTCTAAGAGCCCCAAGCGCATGGGCAAATTCTGCGCCATCGGAGCGCTGGCAAAGTGCGCATCCATGTCCCGTGCGCCTTGCAAGAATGCCTGAAAACCGTCCGCGCCAATGGCTATGGCAATCGGCAGTCCAATGGCCGACCACACCGAGTAGCGCCCGCCCACCCAGTCCCAAAAGCCAAAGGTGGTGTCAATGCCAAAGGCCTTGGCCGCTGCCACATTGGTGGTCAAGGCGCAAAAATGCCGCGCCGTGTCGGTGCCGCCATGCGCCTCAAACCATGCCTTGGCGCTTTGCGCATTGGTCATGGTCTCAATGGTGGTGAAGGTTTTGGAGGCAATGACGAATAAGGTGCTGTGCGGCTGGCAGCGCGCCAGCGTAGCCGCCAGCTCGTGGCCGTCCACATTGGATACAAAGTGAAAGCGCTTGGATTTGTCTGTGAATTCATCCAGCGCCAACACCGCCATTTGCGGCCCCAAGTCAGAACCACCAATGCCAATATTCACCACGTCGGTGATGGTGCTGTCCGCACGAATGCGGCTGGCATAGGCCAGCATGGCGTCGCGCGTAGCATGCACAGCTTGGAGTTTGTCTTGAAGGCCATTGGGGTCATTTTTTGCTATGTTTTCAATAGCTATATGTGACGATATGACAGTGACATTGCCACTTATTTCTATAAATTGTGGGCTTTTGTCCGCCCGCAGCAGCGTGTGCAGCACCGCGCGGCCTTCGGTACTGTTAATAGGTTCGCCGCGCAGCATGGCATCGCGTTTTTGCTCTACCCCGCATGCACTGGCCAGCTCAAAAAGTAAAGCCTCTGTGGCGCTGTCGAGGTGGTTTTTAGACAGGTCGCAAAGCATCTGCGGGGCGTTTTGGCTGAATTTTGTGAACCTAGCAGGGTCTTGCGCAAACGCCGTGCGCACATCAAAGACGTGGCCTTGCGCGGTGTAGTGCTGCGTGAGCATATTCCACGCTTGGGTTTGGTCGCATCTTGTCATGGTGTATTGGGTTTTCTTGGTGTTTCAATTTAGACTTGGCCGGACGCAGAGGGCGCAAAGGGTACGCAGAGGACGCAAAAAAATACCCAAAATAAGAAGAGAAAAATAAATTTAAAATTTCATCAAAATAAAATTCATTGACTAGATCTTCAACACACGAGTTTGCACGTCATCTTCGGCTGTTCTTTTGCGTCTTCTGCGTAACCTTTGCGTCCTTTGCGTCCGGCAGTTCGGCTGTTAGGTATTTAAGCTGCCAAAAGCAGCCCATCGAGTTTCAAAGCATCCGCTACAAACCCACGAATACCTTCGGCCAGCTTTTCAGTGCCCATGGCATCTTGGTTTAAAGCAAACCGAAACCCTGCCTCGTCATAACTTACTGTTGCTATATCCAGCTTAGACGCAGCAGAAGCATCCAGCGCCCGCACCAATGGCGCATCGGCGGTGGCCAGCGCAGCCAGCAAATCGGGGCTGATGGTCAGCAAGTCGCAGCCGGCCAGCGCGGTAATCTGGCCAATATTGCGAAAGCTTGCACCCATTACTTCGGTGCGAATGCCGTGGTGCTTATAGTAGTTAAAAATTTGCGTCACCGACTTCACGCCAGGATCGTTGGATAAAGCGTTGTCAGACTCCACCCACGCAGCGCCCGCAGACTTTTTGTACCAATCGTAAATACGGCCTACAAACGGAGAAATGAGTTGCACCTTAGCAGCGCCGCAGGCCACGGCTTGGGCAAAGCTAAAAAGCAGCGTGAGGTTGCAGTGGATACCTTGATTTTCAAGCTCGGCTGCGGCTTGAATGCCCTCCCATGTGGAGGCCAATTTGATCAAAATACGCTCTTTGGGGATGCCCTCAGCGGCTGCCATAGCAATCAGCCTCTGGCCACGCGCCACATTGGCCGCCACGTCAAAAGACAGGCGGGCATCCACCTCCATCGACACACGGCCAGGCACCACGTTGACAATCTCGCGGCCAAAGCGCACCACGAGGCGGTCAAGCTGCTCGTCGAGCGGCTTGCTGCGGTGGGCGTTGACTATTTCCTTGAGCAGTGGCGCGTATTCAGGCTTTTGCACCGCCTTCAATATCAGCGACGGGTTGGTGGTGGCATCTTGCGGCAAAAACTGCGCAAGTTGCTGAAAATCCCCCGTGTCGGCAACCACGGTGGTGAAAGTTTTGAGTGCGGCGAGTTGGTTCATGCCAGCATTATCGCGTTAAGCGCTTGGTATTGATCAAGAAACGCCACGTTTTGCGCAACAACCGCGTTACGAACCTGCTAGCGCCGTGTACTGCCCTTTTTTAGTGCAAACTCCCACAACCGCCAGCCCAACAGGGCAGCGATGACGGCGGCGTAAACGAACACTTCAGCAAAGTCATTTTTGCCCGCCCGCATCCAAAAAAAGTGCAATATACCCAAGCCCGCTATCACATAGACCAGCTTGTGCAGCATTTGCCAGCGCTTGGCACCCAGTGCCTTGATGGCGCGGTTAAACGAGGTGAGCGCAAGCGGTGTGAGCAGCACCAAGCCGCTAAACCCAACCAAAATAAACGGGCGCTTGATGATGTCGTTGATGATGTCTTGCAGCACAAACTCCATGTCAAACCACGAATAGCTCAGCATATGCATCAGCACATAAAAATACACAAACAAGCCCAACATGCGCCGAAAACGCGCCAATTGCGGTGTTTTTGTCAACACGCGCAGCGGGGTAACAGCCAGCACAATGCACAAAAACCGCAGCGTCCAGTCGCCCGTGGAGCGCACTAAATACTCCGCAGGGTTAGCGCCCAACTGGCTCGGATGAATGAACAAACCGTAGGCTAGCCATGCAAAGGGTAGCAGGCAAAGCACCCAAAGAGTTGGCTTGGCGACGGGGTGAAGAAGTAGCTTTTTCATTGTGGGTTGGCTGAGGTTTAGTGCGAACTTGACCGGACGCAGAGGCCGCAAAAGTTACGCAAAAGACGCAAAAAGAATACCAAACGGGTTTCAAAAACTCTTCTTGAGATCCATGCCCGCATACAGCTGACCCACCTGTGCTTCGTAGCCGTTGAACATCAGCGTTTTGCGCTTTTTGGCGAACACGCCGCCTTCTTCGCCAATGCGCCGCTCGGTGGCTTGGCTCCAGCGGGGGTGGTCTACGTTGGGGTTGACGTTGCTGTAAAAGCCGTATTCATTGGCTGCGGCTTTGTTCCATGCGGTTTTGGGTTCTTTGTCGGTGAAGCGGATTTTCACAATCGATTTGCCCGATTTGAAGCCGTATTTCCATGGCACCACCAAGCGCACGGGCGCGCCGCTTTGGTTGGGCAGCACCTCGCCATACATGCCAAAGCTCAGCAGCGTGAGCGCGTTCATGGCTTCGTCCATGCGCAGCGCCTCCACATAAGGCCAGTCGAGCACGCGCGAGCCCACGCCGGGCATGGTTTTCGGGTCGGCCAGTGTGTGAAATTCCACGTATTTGGCATTGCCCAGTGGTTCCACTTTTTTGATCAATTCCGACAGCGAATACCCCACCCACGGAATCACCATCGACCAGCCTTCCACGCAGCGCAGGCGGTAAATGCGCTCTTCTTGGGTGCTGAGCTTGAGCAGGTCTTCTAGCTGGTATTTGGCAGGTTTTTTCACCAAACCGTCCACCTCCACCGTCCACGGCTTGGTGGCCAAGGTGTGGGCGTTTTTGGCGGGGTCCGATTTGTCGGTGCCAAATTCGTAGAAGTTGTTGTAGGTGGATGCGTCTTTGTAATCGGTGATTTTCTCCATCGTTACCGCGCCTGCCACGGCCGATTTAGCGCCCACCAAAGCCGCCAGCTTGCCGCCGCCTGCAGCCGATGCCATGGCCCGCGCGTCACGCGCTGCCCAGCCTGCCAGCGCTGTGCCTGCGGCGCCGCCTGCTAGCATTTTTAGCAATTCGCGGCGGCCTTGGTAGGCGGCCAGCGGCGTAATCTCGCTGCTGGCGCGGTGGTTAAATCCGTGAGAGTGGGTTTGGATCAGCATGGTTTTTCCTATGGGTTTGAACGGTGGAGTTAAACGGTCGGTGGTGGCATCAGTGGCTTTGTGTGTGCCATGTGCTTTAAGTCGTGGCAACTGGCAGAATCTTACGCCGAAGGCTTAGAGTGCCCAGTGTGGCCGCAAGTTCCTGCTGATGCAGTCGCAGGGGCTCGGGCAAGCATGTCAGGGCTCGCTTTGTAGGCTGGTGGGGATGTCGCTTTGCAGATGTACCAAGCGCACCGCATTGAGCTGCGCCGTTTCCTCGGTGTAAAACACGGCATAGGGAAATTTACGCAAACTCCAATGCCGAAGGCCAGTGATTTCCAGCTCTTGGCCATAACGCGGCGAGCCAATGCCCGGCTGGCGCTCTATCTGGGCAATGGCCTTGTCAAACGCATCAAAAAAAGCGTCCAGCATATGGGGCGCAACCCCAGCGTAGTACTGGGCAGCATCGTCCAAATCGCGCTGTGCATCGCTGGAAATGCGCGCTTTTTTGCTGGCTTTCATCTGGCGATCAGGCCGCCATCGGCATCTTGTTCGCCTGCTGAGTGTGCATGCGCTGGCGCAATTGCCGCGAATAGTCGCTGGCCAGCACCTCGGTGGGCGAATTCACGCCCTTCATAATAAAAGCCCGAAACTGCTGCCGGTCCCTATCTTTGCGAATCAGCTCGCGCACATACTCGCTGGACGTGCCATAGGCCTGCGCCTTGACGTGGGAATCAACAAAGCCCTTGAGCTCGTCAGGAAGAGAAATATTCATAGTAGCCATGGCATAAGCATAGCAAATTTGCCAAAAATTGGCAAATTTTGGCAAAAACTACACCCGATGCGCCACGGTAGTCATCACCTTAGCCGCCGCTGCCATCAGCTTTTTAACAGGCGCAGGAATCTGCGCTGCGCCCGCGCTGGCCTCCTGCGCGTGGCGCGCCTCGTCGGCTTGCATCTGCGCCACCACCGCCCGGGAAGCGTGGTCGGCAGCGGGCAGGCGGGCCAAGTGCTCGCCTAAATGCGCCTCCACCTGCCGCTCAGTTTCCACCACAAAAGCGCGGCTCATGGCATCCCCCATGCGCCCAGCCAGCAGCCCCATGCCAAAAGCGCCCGCATACCACAGCGGGTTGAGCAGCGAGGGCCGTGCGCCCAGTTCACCAAGGCGCTGCGCCGTCCACGCCAAATGGTCGCCTTCTTCTTTAGATGTCGCGGTCAAATGGGCTTTGTATGCTGCATTGTTAGTAGCAAGTGCCTGCCCCGCATACAGCGCCTGCGCACACACTTCGCCCACATGGTTGACCCGCATCAGCGCACCGGAGAGCGCTTTGTCTGCCGCGCTCAGCGCTTCGGCTTGGCCATTGGCATCAAAGGTGGCTGGCGCGCAAGGCGTTGGGCGCGACGCATGTGGCGTGGCAAACAGGGTGCGTAAGGCGGAGTCTAGGGTGGAAATGAAGGTGTTGGTCATGTTGGTATCTTAAAGCGGCTTAGTGCCCAATGCCTGTGCGAGCCGTATTACCCGACCGCGTTCAAAAGCGCCATTTGTTGCACGCCCACAACGAAAAACAAGATTTACGCGCATTTAGAAGCTGTAATCTTTGCGAAAAGCCCACTAGTCTGGTGCAATAGACACAACTTCCCGAAACGGAGGTTGGCCCGGGTCTCCGGTGTTGTGCAAATTGGCCGCAAAGCCTACTTAAGCAGCATTGTTCCGGAGCCCTATGTTTAACCTTGGAGTAATCTCAAATGAAAAAATCCCTAATCGTATTGGCCGCTTTGGCCGCTACTTCTGCTTTCGCGCAGTCAAGCGTAACTATCTCTGGCGTTGCTGACGTTGGTTTCCAGTACAACAATTCCACCGTGAATGCTGGCGGCACAGGCAACACAGCTGGCGCTAACAAGCTCCAACTCGGCGCTGGCAACAACAACCGAATCATTTTCTCAGGCGTTGAGGATTTGGGTGGCGGCATGGCTACTACATTCGCATTCCAACTGCGTTTGAACCCAGTGCGTGGCACTGAAGACGGTGGCGCTAACTTGATTGGTAACCAAGCCAACAACACAACCCCCATTTTGACAAACACAGCACAGTCAATCTCCCGTCCTCTGTTCCAAGGTGAGTCAACCGTTGGTCTGCGCGGCGGTTTCGGAGCGGTAAAGCTTGGCCGTTTGTTGCCTGCTAACCAACAACTCAACGGTGGCACTATTGATCCATGGGGCGTAAGCACCGTAGCTGGCAATCCATACCAGACAGGCTTTTCGTCTGACTACGTTGCTGGCGGCGAAGGCCGTGTTGGCAACCAAATCATGTACTCTACGCCAAACTTCAGCGGTTTGACAGGTCACGTCAGCGTTGGCTTTGACAAAGGTCCGTCCAACAAGGGTTACACCTCTTTTGCAGCCGGTTACAGCAATGGCCCTCTGAACGCAATGCTTGGCTTTGAGTCCAACCGTTTTGGCGACAAACTCACCAACCTTGGCGCAAATTACAACTTTGGCGTTGCTAAAGTGTATGCAGGCTACGGTGCTGTAAAAGGTGGTGCCGCTGCTGATCGCGCTGGTTCTACTTTCTTGGCTGGTGCAACTGCTCCTCAAGTTGTAGTTGATGGTTCTGTTAAGTTGATTTCTTTCGGTGCTAACATTCCGTTTGGTGCAGCTACTGGCCGTGTTGGTTATGCCAACTGGACTGGTGCCGGCGGTGCAGCTGGTAACTCGAAAGAGTCGAAGTTCTCTTTGGGCGTGAACTATGCTTTGTCTAAGCGTACCGCTATTTACAGCGATATCGCCAACACAACGCGTAAAACTGCTGCTCTGTCAGCTGTTACTGCATTCGACTTGGGCATTGCTCACTCCTTCTAATTTAACGCTGGCGTAAGCCAGCTTAGATTTAAAAGAATAAAAAGCCGCTTGGAGCAATCCAAGCGGCTTTTTTATTGCCTCCGGTTTTATCGGGTAAGCCCGATAGTCTACCCAGCCTGCATCCGGTAACATCTGGTCACTATTAGTTATTGGGCATGGACTCTTTATGTGGATGGTTGGTGCGCGCGGTATATCGCGGGGAATGTTGTTCATACGGTTGTTACTTGCACTTGGTTTTACCGCTATGTTGGGAGCTTGTGCCAGTGGGTTGGCTCCTATGGCCACTTCGACTGGTGCGTCTAGCGGGCAAGACGCGTGGGCGCACTGGCAGCGTTTTGCGTTTCCCGGTAAGACTGCTACTGAATTTGTAGCTAGCAATATAGATGGAAGATATGCGATGGCCGCTTTGTCTGACAATGCTGCGAGCATGTTGCGCCATAAAGTTCGCATAGAACCAGCAGACTTAAAAAGCGTGAAGTTTTCTTGGAAAGTGCCTGCGCTGATTGGTGGGGCTGATATGGCGCTGCGCGAATCTGATGATTCTCCGGTGCGGATTGTTTTAGCATTTGACGGTGATCGCGCGTTGTTTACCGGACGCAATTACCGCATGAATGAAATGATGAAGCTGCTCACGGGTGAAGATATGCCGTATGCCACGCTAATGTATGTATGGTGCAATGCGTGTGCGTTAGATTCGGTGATCCACGGTCCGCGCACCGATCGGATTCGTAAAATTGCGGTAGAGCAGGGGGTGCAAAACCTCAACCAGTGGCGAGACTACGAGCGCGACATTCGCACGGACTATATCAAAGCCTACGGTGAAGCGCCCGGAGCGCTGATTGGAATAGCGCTGATGACCGACACCGACAATACCCATAGCCAAACTAAGGCGTGGTACGGCAAAGTGACTTTGACTGACGGTGCTAAATAGCCACCGCACAAGCAAATATAAGCACCAAAATAGCGCTTTCTCGGGGTAAATCCCGCTACATAGCTGCGTATTCTTTGGCATAGTACATGCTTTGGTATAGCAACTTACCACCACAGCCCATGAAAGACCACGATGAACTTTAAAATCACTCTGCTTGCCGCCGCTTGCACCGCCAACTTGATTGCCATCCCTTTGGCGCAGGCTAAAACATTCAAATGGACCAGTGCCAGCGATATTCCCACGCTGGACATCCATTCGCAAAACAACGCGCTGGGCAATGGCGTGCATGCTGCCGTGTATGAGTCGCTGGTGTACTACAACAGCCGCACTTTTAAGCCCGAGGGCGTGTTGGCGACCCGCTGGGCGCAGGTCTCGCCCACGCAATGGCGTTTTACGCTGCGCAGCGGCGTGAAGTTTGCCGATGGTTCGCCACTGACTGCAGATGACGTGGTGTTTTCGCTTAACCGTGCCATGGCTAAATCGTCGAACTTCAATGTCTATGCCCAAGGCTTCGACAAAATCGTGAAAGTGGATGCCAGCACGGTTGACATCATGCTAAAAAGCCCTAACCCCGTCATTTTGAACCAGTTGACCGAGCTGCGGATCATGAGCAAGGCGTGGGCCGAAAAGAATAAGTCTGTGGATCCAAAAGACAGCAAAAGCAAAGAAGAAACCTTTGCCCACCGCAACGCCATGGGCTCAGGCCCTTTCATGGTGAAAGAATGGCAGCCCGACCAAAAGCTGGTGATGGTGCGCAACCCCAATTGGTGGGGAACGATGGAGGGTAATATGACTGAAATCATCTATACCCCAATCAAACAAGAGGCTACACGTGCTGCGGCCACACTTTCGGGCGAGGTTGATTTCATGCTCGACCCTAGTCCGCAAGATTTGGGTCGCTTGCGCAATAGTGCAAACCTGAAGGCGGTAGACGGTATTGAAAACCGCACTATTTTCTTTGGCATGGACCAATTCCGTGATGAGCTGGTGGGCTCGAATGTGAAGGGCAAAAACCCACTCAAAGACGTGCGCGTGCGCAAGGCTTTGTACCAAGCCATTGACAGCGATACCCTCAACCGCGTGGTGATGCGCGGCTTGGCCCAGCCCACAGGCGCTTTGGTAGCGCCACAAGTCAATGGGTGGACAGAGGGCGTGCACAA
>JANOYR010000121.1:0-1633 GCA_031428975.1 Polaromonas sp.
TAAGCTTTTGCGCATTTTTTGCCAAAAACTGCTGGCATCAATCAGCTGCACCTTGCCTTGGCGCGCCTTGGGCTTTCGGTTGCTGACTATCCACACATAGGTGCTGATGCCGGTGTTGTAAAACATGTCGGTGGGCAGGGCAATGATGGCTTCGACCCAATCGTTTTCTAGCACGTAGCGGCGTATCTCGCTCTCGCCGCTGCCTGCGCCGCCTGTGAACAGGGGCGAGCCGTTGAGCACAATGCCAAAGCGGCTGCCGCCGTCTTGGGTGGGGCGCATTTTGGCAATCAGGTGGAGCAAAAACAGCAGTGAACCGTCGCTCACACGGGGCAGGCCTGGGCCAAAGCGGCCTGCGTGGCCCTGTTGTTCGGCTTCTTTGCGGATTTCTTTCTCGATTTTTTTCCACTCCACGCCAAAGGGCGGGTTGGACAGGGCGTAGTCAAAGTGTTGGCCGCCTAGGCCGTCGTTAGACAGGGTGTTGCCAAAGATGATGTTGGCAATGTCTTGGCCTTTGATGAGCATGTCGGCTTTACAAATGGCATACGACTCGGGGTTGAGCTCTTGACCATACATGACCAAGCGCGCTGCGGGGTTTAAGCTGTTGATATGCTCTTGGGCCACGCTGAGCATGCCGCCAGTGCCTGCGGTGGGGTCATACAGGCTGCGCACTATGCCGGGTTTGGTGAGGGCTTGGTCGTCTTCAATAAACAGCAGGTTCACCATGAGGCGAATCACCTCACGCGGGGTAAAGTGCTCGCCAGCGGTTTCGTTGGACAGCTCGGCAAATTTGCGGATGAGCTCTTCAAAGACAGCGCCCATCTGCGCATTGCTCACCACAGTCGGATGCAGGTCAATATTGGCAAACTTTTCAGTCACCATATAGAGCAGGCCAGATTTGGCCAGTTTGTCGATTTGGCTGTGGAACTCAAAGCTTTCAAAAATATCGCGTACCGCTGGGGAAAAGGCTTGCAGGTAGCTGCGCAGGTTGTCACCAATATGGCTTGGATCGCCCATGAGGGTTTTGATGTCAAGTGGCGAGGTGTTGTAAAACAGCTGGTCCGCCGCCCGCAGCAAAAAGGGCTCTGGGTTGAGCCCGGCCTTTTCGCGTTTGGTTTTTTCGGCCAGAACGGCGGGTTTGGTGCTCTCCAGCACGCAGTCGAGGCGGCGCAGCACGGTAAACGGGAGGATGACCTTGCCGTATTCAGATTGCTTATAGTCACCCCGCAGCAAATCGGCCACTGACCAGATAAAGGAGGAAAGATTGGGATCGCTCATGGAAATGGGGGGGGACTTTAAGAGGTTGTGAGGGCTTGTTGGGGATTATGACGGTTGCATTCAGTTGAATCACTGATAATTGACTTTTACCCTAACCCAGAGGCTTGCGTGATCAGCACCCAAGGATTGCAATACCACTATGCAGGTGCTGGCACCACGCCTATAGCTTTTGCAGATACAGCGCTGCCCCAGGGCCACACCTTGGTGCTGCGCGGTGCCTCTGGCTCTGGCAAATCCACTTTTTGGGCCTTGGCCGGCGGGCTGCGGTCGCCTAGCGCGGGGGCTTTTTGTGTGGGGGGGCAGGATTTGGGGGCTTGGCGGGGGGCGGCGCGGGATGCTTGGCGGGGCAGGGTGGTGG
>JANOYR010000122.1:0-4144 GCA_031428975.1 Polaromonas sp.
CAGCTACGCGGCCCTAGCGGCCTGCTACATGGGGCGTTGCCCCATGCCCCAATAGCCGATCTTTGCCAGTCTGATGCGCTGTACACTCTCACAGCTGTGACATTTCTACTTTGGGCTGAGGTGTGACATTTCTACTTTGCACTGACAAAAGGTGGGGTTTGCCGCTTTGGTTTTGTAGCTTCGCCTGGTCTTAGATGGTCACCTTGCGGGCTACATTGTGACCAAAATTGGTAACCATTTTTGAGCTAACTACGTATTAGCGTCTAAAGAGGCTACACCGGTTGTTCAAAACGTTTATAAGAACACTTTTCAAGAAAAATAGCGGCAATGTCAGCGTCATATGGCCGTTGTGTACTACAAAAAACGTAGTAATTTGAGGTATCGACCATGATCTTCAGGTCGCAGCGTGAGCAAAGTCGCAGGTGAGTAAGCGGTGTGCCGTCCAAGGATTTCGGGTACCCCCGTATGACGCCGGACGGCACACCGCTTACTCGCCGGAGACGCTCCCACTAAAAGAAACTCTCAGCATAAAGACTCCTCAATACAACGAACCAAACGCCAATCCGCTACGATGCGCAAAAGAAAGATATCCGCAATATGACGATCCAACAAACCATCACAAACGCCAAACTCCAGACCGCCAAAGTCTGGGCGCTGGCACTGCCTTACTTTAGCTCTGAGGACAAATGGAAGGCGCGTGGGCTCTTGCTGGCGGTGGTGCTGCTGAACCTCGCGTCGGTGTACATGCTGGTGCAACTTAACGAATGGAACCGCGTGTTTTATGATGCGCTGCAAGACAAAAACGAGCCAGTTTTTTGGCAGCAGCTGCAGCGCTTTCTCTACATTGCCTTTGCCTACATGGTCATTGTGGTGTACAAGTTTTATATCACCCAGCTCATGCAGCTGCGCTGGCGCACCTGGATGACCGCTGACATGCTCAAACGCTGGTTGGCCAACAAAGCGTTTTACCAGCTTGAGTTGCTGCGCTTTACCAGCCAAGACAATACAACTTATAGCAAAGATGCCTTGCCAGACAACTCTGACCAGCGTATGGCGCAAGATGTCAACATGTTTACCAGCGACACCGTGGCGCTGAGCATGGGGCTGCTCAATGCAGTGGTCACGCTGCTGTCTTTCATTGGTATTTTGTGGGGTTTGAGCGGTGGCTTTAGCTTCACGCTGGGGGGCAGCACCTATGAAATAGCGGGCTTTATGGTGTGGATGGCCGTGGTGTATGCGGTGGCGGGCAGTGTGATTACCTATTTTGTGGGCAAGCCGCTGGTGGGCTTGAGCTTTTGGCAGCAGCGCTACGAGGCGGATTTTCGCCACCATTTGGTGCGGGTGCGCGAGCACAGCGAGGCGATTGCGCTGGACAAAGGCGAGGCTGTGGAGCAGGCGGCGCTTGGCCTGCGTTTTAGCGCGGTGCTGCGCAATTACCTTGACCTCATCAAGGCACAAAAGCGCCTCACTTGGTTCACCGCTGGCTATGGGCAAGCAGCGGTGGTGTTTCCGCTGATTGTGGCCGCGCCGCGCTTTTTCTCGGGCGCTATCCAGTTGGGGCAACTCATGCAAATATCGTCAGCTTTTGGCCGCGTGCAAGACGCGCTCAGCTGGTTTGTGGACAGCTACTCCAGCTTGGCTGGCTGGAAAGCCACTACCGACCGTTTGACGGACTTTGAAGCCAATTTATTGAAATTATCGGTCAATGTCACCGCCCCACTGTCATATAGCGCTACTGATAGTGCAGCAAATGAATTGCAGCTCAATGGCTTGAATCTCTCTTTGCCCAATGGCGCTGCGCTGCTCCAAGATGCCCATGCGCGCGTGGCTGCTGGCGACACGGTGCTGCTCAGCGGGCCATCAGGCAGCGGCAAAAGCACGCTGTTTCGCACGCTTGCGGGTATTTGGCCGTTTACAACAGGTGCCGTGTCTTTGCCAGCCAATTTTGCCAGCAATGCCATGTTTATTCCCCAGCGGCCGTATTTTCCGCAGGGCAGCTTGCGGGCCGCGCTGGCCTACCCAGCGGATGCCAGTATCTACAGCGACGCGCAGTTAAGCGCTGCACTTAATCAGGCGCTGCTGCCCGCGCTGGCCACGCGGCTAGATGACGAAGACGCATGGGAACACAAGCTCTCGGGCGGTGAACAACAGCGCTTAGCGATTGCGCGGGTTTTCCTCAAAGAACCCCAATGGGTGTTTGCCGACGAGGCCACCAGTGCCCTAGATGCCGCCGCAGAAGCCACTGTTTACGAGCGCTTGGTCGCCATGGTGCAGCGCACTGGCGGTGCGCTGGTATCTATTGCGCATCGGCCTGCGGTGGCGCAGTTTCATGGCAGACAATTGGTTTTTACGCCAAATGCGCAGGCCACCACGGCAGGCCAAGCCCGCTACATCCTAAGGAGTATCTGATGCAATTAGCCCCGTTGATTGAAGCCACACGCGGTGGCATGACCGAATGTGTGCATTTTGGCGCTATTGCCGTGGTCAACGCAGGCGGCAAGCGGGTTGCCAGTGCAGCTGGCTATGCAGACGTGGCGCATTGGCCCACCTTTACCCGCTCGACGCTCAAGGCTTTCCAAGCCCTGCCCTTCATGCAATCGGGTGGCGCTGGTAATTTCGACTTTGGCCCCAGCGAGCTGGCCATGCTGTGCGCCAGCCACGGCGGCGAAGACATGCATGTCAGCCAAGTAGACAGCATGCTCTGCAAAATAGAGCAGCCACGGCAAGCGCTGCGCTGCGGCTGCCATGTGCCGCTGCGTTTCACGTATTTCAACCAATCAGCACCCGAGGGCGCAGTGTATGACGAGCGGCACAACAATTGCAGTGGCAAACACACCGGATTTTTGGCCTATTGTGTGCAGCATGGGCTTGATCTGGCCAGCTACGAAGCGGCCGACCACCCGCTTCAAAAAGCCATACGCCGTGATGTAGCCCGCGCCTGCGGCGTAGAAGAGTCTGCTTTGCACCTGGGCATAGATGGCTGCTCTGCGCCCAACTACGCCATGCCGCTGTCAGCGCTGGCACGCGGCTACGCACGCTTGGCCACTGGGCTGCGTGACAGCGAATTTGGCGCAAGCTTTGATGCACTGGGAAGCGCCATGGTGCAACACCCCGAGCTGGTCAGCGGCACAGGCCGCAACGATGCCGCCTTCATGCAAGCAGGCCGCGGCGACTGGATCACCAAAATTGGGGCTGACGGCACGCAGGTAGTGGCCAGCCGCTCACGGGGCGAAGCACTTGCCGTCAAGCTGATCGACGGCAATATGCAGGCGGTGTATGCCACGACAGTGGCGGCGCTCGACCAACTGGGCTGGCTAGATGCCCAGCAGCGCGAGCAACTTGCGCCTTGGTGCGCCACACCGATTGTGAATGCACGCGGCATTGAGGTTGGCGCACGGCAAGCAGTGTTTCAACTAAGCGCTGGCCTGTAGCCAAAAATTGACAACAAATAATACCAATGTCGCCGTCATATGGTCATATATTGCTATTATTTTTATAGTATTTTATTGGCGCAATACTGCTCCCAGCCCCTAGCCCGCAGCAAGCAAGCAGGGCACGCGCCGCAGCCGTAGCCCCATGCGTGGCGGTGCTGCCTGTCGCCAAGGTAGCAGGTGTGGGTGTGCTCCACCGTCAGGTTCACCAGCGCCTGCCCCCCTAAATCGTGCGCCATTTTCCATGTGGCGGCTTTGTCGATCCACATCAGCGGCGTTTCAATTAAAAAGCGTTTGTCCATGCCCAAAGACAGCGCCAATTGCATGGCCTTCATGGTGTCGTCGCGGCAGTCGGGGTAGCCCGAAAAATCGGTCTCGCACACACCAGTGACCAGCACTTGCAAGCCCCGCCGGTAGGCCAAAGCGGCTGCCAGTGTCAAAAAGAGCAAATTGCGCCCGGGCACGAAGGTATTGGGCAAGCCAGACTCCTCCATTTTGAAAGCCATGTCGCGCGTGAGCGAGGTTTCACTCACCTTGCCTAGCACCGCCAAGTCCAACAGGTGGTCGTCTTGCAGGTGCTCAGCCCAATGCGGAAAGGCTGCGCGCAGCTCGCGCAGCACATGCACGCGCGCCTGCAACTCCACACTGTGGCGCTGGCCATAGTCAAAACCCAGTGTTTCTACCCGCGCGTAGCGCTCTAGCGCCCAAGCCAG
>JANOYR010000123.1:0-6968 GCA_031428975.1 Polaromonas sp.
CGCATGATGAATTCAAAATGCGCCAAATCGTAGCGGTCGTTCTCGCCAATCATCAAAAAGTCTTTTTGCGAATTGCTGGCGCCATGCAGGCCGTGCGAGCCATAAAACATAAAAATTTTGAAGCTCGATACGCCAAATTTCTCAATCAACTCGGGGATCTCTTTGATGTGCGTGCCATCCATGGGCGCAAGGTGAAAACCGTAGTCCACATGGAAGCGCCCTTTGGCTGTTTTGAGCACTTCGGGGTAAAACTTTTTATACAGCCCGCCTTTGTTCATGTAGTACTGGCCCGTGCGAAAGTAGTTCAAGCTGCTGGTCACACCGCCCATGGCTGCGGCCTTGCTCTCGCTGACTGCGTCTTCATGCAGTGGCGAATAAATGCCGCTGTGCATGTGCGCATCCACCACACCGGGGAATGCAAGGCGATTATTGCCCTCATGTACCGCCTTGGCGCGTTGCACATCTATCGCGGGGGCTACCAAGGCAAATTTGCCGTCTTTAATGGCAATGTCGCTCGCGTGCACCACATTGCCGTGGGGACGCACCACGCGCACGTTTTTAATCAACAGGTCAAATTCTGGGGGTGTCATGGATGCTCCTAGGAAGGTAAATAAATGCGGTTACGGCTCAGGCGATGGCGCGTTTGCGCAATAGGGCCAGCAAACCACCGGCATGCACCATCTGTAGCAAAAAATCGGGCACAGGTTCGCAAGCCAGTGGTTCGCCGCCCAGCGCTTGCACAAAAGGGGGATTTAAATCAAATGCCAACTCGGCTTTGCCCTCTAAGGCCTTCGCTTGTGGGCAAGTCAATAAGAGCAAACCAAGATTAAAAGCATTGCGAAAAAATAAGCCGCTGTAGCTGGGCGCAATGACTGCAGCTACGCCTAAATGCACCAGCGCCGCAGCGGCCTGCTCGCGCGATGAGCCAACGCCAAAATTGCGCCCCGCCACCAGCACATCACCGCGCTGCACGGCGTTGGCAAAATGGGGCGAAATATTTTCTAAACAATGCTGGGCAATCACCTCAATGCCATGTTGCATGTAAGCCCCGGGCGCTAGCGCATCGGTGTCTATGTCGTCCCCCAGATGCCAAATTTTGCGTGGCTGTGCAGCTTGCGTCATGCCAGCACCTCGCGCGGGTCGGTATTGTAACCGCGCAGGGCCGACACAGCCACGGTGTAGGCCGAGGCCAGATACACCTGCGTGCTCGCTGGCCCCATGCGGCCTTTAAAGTTGCGCGCCGTGCTGGACACCACCGTTTGGCCATCACCAAAGCTGCTGCCATAGCCTGCGCAAGCCCCGCAGGTGCTGGGCAGCACACTTGCGCCCGCATCGCTCAGTATTTGCATAATGCCCTCGCGCTGCGCCTGCGCACGGTCGGCCATGCTGGCAGGCGCTACCAATAGTTGCACATGGCTGGCGATTTTTTGGCCTTGTAGCACCTGCGCCGCAAAGCGTAAATCATCCAGTTTGGCACCTGTGCATGCGCCAATATAGGCCACGTCGATTTTGGTATGGTGGTGCTCCCTGATGGGCACATTGTTTGCTGGGCTGTGGGGCGCGGCCAACTGTGGGCTAAGCGCACTGGCATCAAAATCATGCCGCACATCCCAGCTGCCTGCGTCTGAGAAAAGCTGGGTATCCAGCTGCCTATCCAACTGCGGGTCTGGCTGTGCTTTAGCTCTGCCGCGCAACCAATCCACCGTGACCGCATCGGGCGCAACCAAGCCCGTTTGTGCGCCTAGCTCGGCACTCATATTGCACAGCGTCATGCGCTCTTGCATGGGCAGGGCTTGTACTGCCGCGCCGCAAAACTCCACCGCTTGGTAGGCTGCACCATTGATGCCAAACTTGGCCACCATGGCCAGCACCATGTCTTTGGCGCAGACGCCAGCTTGCAATTGGCCAGACCAGTGCATGGCGATGGTTTGCGGCACGCGCAGCCAGATTTCGCCTGTGACCACCACACCCAACATTTCGGTGCTGCCAATGCCAAACATATATGCACCAAACGCCCCCCCCGTGGGCGAATGCGAATCACCCCCCACACACAGCATGCCCGGCTGGATATGCCCATGCTCGGGCACCACGACATGGCAAATACCTTGGCTGTCATACACATGGGGCAACGCTTGCTCGCGCGCCCAGTCGCGGGCAATGCGCACAATGCGCCGCGCGTCGTCGTCACGCTCAGGCACGTAGTGGTCAATAGCCAGCACCACTTTGGATTTGTCCCATATCTCAGCCTTAAGCTCGTCGAGCATAAGCTTTAAACGGCGCGGCCCTGAAGAATCGTGGAACATCGCCAGATCCACTTTGCAAGTCACAATCTCGCCCACCCGCACGGCAGACTGCCCCGCAGCGCGGGCAATGATTTTTTGCGCCAAGCTTTGCGGTTGAGTGCTAGACGAATTCATGCTGAATAACTATGAATAATGTAGCAATATATGACCATATGACGCTGACATTGGCAATATTTTTCATATAAATGCCAATTTATACGCCCAAGTAAGCGCGGCGCAGTTCGTCGCTGGCCAGCAGTGCTGCACTGCTGCCCGAAAAGGCAATTGCACCGTTTTCCATCACATAGGCGCGGTGCGCTGTCTCCAGCGACTGGCCGACGTTTTGCTCGACCAGCAACACGGCCAAGCCGTCTGCGTTGAGCTGGCCAATCAATGTGAACATTTCTTCCACCAAGAGCGGCGACAAGCCCAAGGATGGTTCGTCTAGTATCAGCAAACGCGGTTCGGCCATGAGGCCGCGACCAATGGCCAGCATTTGCTGCTCGCCGCCGCTCATGGTGCCAGCCAGCTGCTGCTTGCGTTCAAATAAGCGTGGAAAAATTGCCAGCACTTTGTCTAAATTGGCCAAACGACGCTGGCGTGCACGGGTGAATGAGCCAAGCTCCAAATTCTCTAGCACCGACAGATTTGGAAATATCTTGCGCCCCTCGGGCACTTGAATCAACCCGGCTTTGACCACCGCACGGTAATGCGCCCCCGTCAAATTTTGTCCGTCAAACTGCACGCTGCCTGCCCATGCGGGGTAAATGCCGCACAGCACATTGTTCAGTGTGGTTTTGCCAGCGCCGTTGCTGCCCAAAAGCGCCACAATTTCCCCGTCGTTGACCTGCAAATCAATGCCGCGCAGCACTTCTACTGCGCCATAGCCGCCGCGCATTCCACGGATGTCTAGCAAAGCAGTCATAGCGCCGCCTTGCGCAGTTTGGCGGCTGTGCCGTGGCCAAGATAGGCCTCTATCACCGCCTCGTTAGAGGTGATGTCACTGGGCGAGCCCTGTGCAATCAACTGGCCTTGGGCCAACACCCAGACATGCTGCGCCAAGCCCATCACGGCTTGCATGACATGCTCAATCATCAGTACGGTGACGCCGCTGTCGGCAATACCGCGCACCACGGGAATCATCTCGCTGATTTCTTGGGGATTGAGTCCTGCCAGCACCTCATCGAGCAAAAGCAGCTTGGGTTGCGTGGCCAGCGCACGGGCTAGCTCCAAGCGCTTGCGCCCCGCCACGGTCAAGTCGGCGGCAGGTTTGTCTAGCTGTGTTTCTAGCCCCACGCGCTGCGCTATGGCTTGTGCAGCAGCTAAAGCGTCGGCCCGCTTGGGCGCACGCAGGTGCGCCCCTATAGCAATATTCTCACGCACGGTTTGCGAGGCAAATGGCTGCACAATTTGAAAGGTACGTGCCAATCCCAGTTGCGCATTGGCATGCGGCGCTTGCCCTGTGATGTCGTGTCCGTCAAACACCACACTGCCTGCATCTGGCAGGCAAAAGCCCGACATCAAAGCAAAAAGCGTGGTTTTGCCAGCGCCGTTAGGCCCTATCAGCGCAGTAAGGCTGCCTTGGGGCACACTCAGCGTCACGTTTTGCACCGCCTTGAGTCCGCCAAAGCTTTTGCTAAGCCCGGTAAGCACCAGCAGATGGCTCATAGCGATTTGCTCTTAAAAAAGTTGCGCACGCTCACCCCCACGCCGGCCAACCCACGCGGCGCAAACATCACAATGAGGACCAACACACCGCCATATATCACCAGGTTAATTCCGGGCAGTTGGCCAAATAAATTGCGTGTAAGGTCTGCCAGTACATGCAGTGCCAATGCGCCAATGATGGGGCCCCACAGCGTGCCCAAGCCGCCCACAATAGCGCCCACCAGTGCCTCCACCGAGGTGTGAGAACCATAGGCAATGGATGGGTCAATGTACTGAAACACCTGCACATAAAATGCCCCCGCTGCCCCCATGAATCCAGCGGACAGAGCAATAGCCCCAAGTTTGACTTTAAATGGATTCACGCCCACCGCGCGCGCAGCATCTTCGTTGTCACGCACCGCTTGCAAATACGCACCAAAACGCGAATGCCGCAACCAGCTGGTCACCAGCAGCGCTAGCACTACAAAGCCCAACACCAACATGCCATAGCCTCGGCGCGATCCAAACTGCATATTGGCAAAGCCTTCTTGCAAAACAACCATCAGCCCCACGCCAGCGCCTGTGAATGGAACAGACAAAGCCAAAATGCGAAAAACCTCCGCAAATGCCAAGGTCACCAATGCAAAATACGAGCCCTTGAGTCCAAAACGAAAACTCAATGCCCCCACAAAAATCCCTACTCCTGTACTGACCACAATTCCCAGCGGCAAAGCAGCCCAAGGATTCAGCCCCCATTGCAACTGCGCAATCGCCTGCACATAAGCCCCTGTTCCAAAAAACAGCGCATGCCCAAAAGAAAACTGTCCGCCAAATCCACCCAAAATATTCCAAGCCTGGGCCAAGAGCGCCGCATACAAAGCCATCATCACAAAATTTAGCGCCACGCCCGAGGTCATAACTTGCAGCAGCATGGCCACAACCACTGCAAATAGGGCGATACGCAGTAACTCCTTGGTTGGTGCACGCATGCCTTGTGCGCTCATAATTTAGCCCCAAAAAAACCTTGCGGACGAAACAGTAACACCGCAATAAAGATGGCGAAAATACCAATTTGCCCCAGTGATTCACCCAGCACCAGGCCGCCCAAGGATTCCACCACACCTATCAAAAGTCCGCCCAAAAGTGCCCCTGCAAAGCTACCCATGCCGCCCAACACCACAATCGTGAAGGCCACCAATACAAAGCCATTGCCCACCTGCGGGTTCACATAATATGCAGGCAACAAAAAACAAGCCGCAGCACCAAGGCAGGCCAGCCCAATGCCAAAACTCATCGCGTACACATGGTCTACGTCAATGCCCATGAGCTTTGCGCCGTGCTTTTCGCGGCTGACGGCACGAATTGCACGGCCCAGATCAGTGCGGGTAACGATCACAATCAACACCGCCGATGTAACCAATGCGCCTGCAAAGGCCACTAATTTGGGCAGCGCAATCATGGCTGAAGCAAAACCAATGTCAATAGGCACGGTGGTCAGCGTGTAAGCGGTTTCAATGCTGCGCGTATCTGATTTAAAAAATAGCAAGGCCAAATTTTCCATCACAATTGACAGCCCCAGCGTGACCAGCAAAATGTTTTCATCCTTGCCATGGCTGGCGCGGTTAATCACCACGCGCTGCATGGCGTAGCCCAGCGCAAACATAGCGAGCACCACGATAGGCAGCGCCAAATACGGGTCAATGCCCAGCCTCTCTTTGAGAAAATACACAGCATAGAGTGCCAGCATCAACGCCGCCCCATGCGAAAAATTGATGATGTGCAACACACCATAAATCAGCGTCAAGCCTAGCGCAATCAAGGCATACACCGCGCCCGTGGTCAGGCCGTTGAGCAATGAGGGGAAAAGAATCCCTATGTCTAGCATGTTTGGATTTGTTCTACTTTGGGATTTAGAGGCGGGGATGAAGTCAGGACGCAGAGGACGCAAAAGTAACGCAGAGGACGCAAAAAAATACCCAAAATAAGTTCAAAATTGCATTAAAAATAAAATAACGTCTCACATACTTTCATTCATCTTTTTTTGTCTTCTTCGGCTGTTCTTTTGCGTCCTCTGCGTAACCTTTGCGCCCTCTGCGTCCGGAAATCCGATCTTTCTGAATTCCGGCTTAGACCGTTCTGATATCAAGCCTTCAACGGAAACACCGGATCAATCTCTCGGTAATCACGCGGCACGATGACCTTGATGTCACCCTTGTGCACCTGCGTCATGAGTGGCTGTGCGCCCATGTTTTGGCCATTGACGAATTTGGTCGTGCCATACGGCATGATGTGGTCGGCAAAGGTGCTTTTCTCCAAAGCATCGATGATGGCGGCGCGGTCGGCAGATTTGGCGCGTTCAATCGCGTCGGCCATGAGGCGCATGGCGGTGTAAGCCATGAACACCTCGTAGCTGAAAAACAAACCCTTTGCTTCTACGCGTTTTTTCAGCTCAGCGCTGCGCTTGTCTTTGGGATTGAACCAGTGGTTGCAGTCGATGATGCCGTTGGCCGCTTCGGGGAATTCTTTGACAAATTTGTAGCTTGATGCCGCGCCGCCCAGCACCGAGTAAATCGCTTTAGGCGCTACTTTTTGCTGCTGCATGGTGCGCACCAGAAGCGCGTATTCGTTGTAATAGTTGGCCGGAATCACAATGTCAGGGTTCACCGCTTTCATGCGCAGCACAATGTTGTTGAAGTCGCGTGTGGGGTTGGCATGCTTGATGACTTCTTTAACTTCATAGCCATAGCCGGGCAGCTCACGCGAGAGCAAATTGGCCGTGCCCGTGCCAAACAGCGATTCTTCGTGAATGATCATCACGGTGCGGGCAGGCTTGCCTGCTGCGGTGTTGAGCACATGCAAATTGGCTACGGCGATTTCGGCGCATTTGCGGTAGCCCGGACCAAAGCGGAAGGTGTTTTTCAAACCACGCTCGACGATTTGGTCGGCCACGCCCACGTCCACCACATGGGGCAGGTTGTATTTGGCAGCCGCTTGGGTGGTAGCCAAGCAAATGGCCGAGGCAAAGGCCCCCACCACGGC
>JANOYR010000124.1:0-3383 GCA_031428975.1 Polaromonas sp.
ATTTGGCTGAGTTTGCTTATCGCTTTAATCGCCGCTTTGATTTGGCTGCCATGGTGCCTCGGCTGCTTCGCGCTGCGGTGACTACTAAACCTCATCCTTTGACGGTTTTAAGGGCTGTCTGAGGCAGGTAACTAATCAGGATCCTCATTAACTTTTTAAGGAATGCATATGCAACACGCCATCAACTGGTTTGAAATCCCTGTAACCAACATGAACCGCGCCATCGCTTTTTATGAGGCCATGAGCGGGCGCAGCCTGCGCCGCGAGCCGTTTGGGGCACCGGGCTCTGAAATGGCCATATTTGTAATGCCAGAAGCCAGCGCGGTGATGGGGGCGCTGATGTTGAGCCCCGAAGGCCAGCCCAGCACCACTGGCACGCAGGTGTATTTAAACGCCGCCCCCAGCCTAGACGCATGGCTGGGCCGCGTGGTGGCCAATGGCGGCACCATCGTGATGCCTAAATTTGAACTGCCCGACGGTAATGGCTGGATTGCCCAGATTATGGATACCGAAGGCAACCGTGTGGGCTTGCACGTAGAGTAAAGTCGGGTTTTGGAGACATGGCATGCACCCACCCGCAACACAGCCCGCAAAAAACACCATCTGCCTGTGGTATGACCGCGATGCCGAAGAGGCCGCGCGGTTTTATGCCTCTGTCTTTCCCGATTCAACGGTTAAAGCCGTGCACCGCGCACCGGGGGACTACCCCGCTGGCCAGCAAGGCGATGTGTTGACGGTGGAGTTTTCTGTGCTGGGCATCCCGTGTTTGGGGCTAAATGGGGGGCCGGCATGCCAACACAGCGATGCGTTTTCGTTTCAAGTCTCCACCCAAGACCAAGCCGAAACGGATCGTTACTGGGATGCCATTGTTAACCATGGTGGGCAAGCAAGCGCCTGTGGCTGGTGCAAAGACAAATGGGGTCTGTCGTGGCAGATCACGCCGTTGACCTTGATACAAGCCATTACCGACCCAGACCCCGCTGCGGCCAAACGCGCGTTTGATGCCATGATGCAGATGGGCAAAATTGATATTGCCACCATCGAAGCAGCGCGGCGCGGCTAAACGGCAGCAGTCAACACAGGAGTAACCCATGACAAAAGTACGCGTAGCAGGATTTGGCGCGTTTATTTTGGGCCGTAATATGTTTGGGCCTATTCGCGGGCCTTGGCCAGACGACCAATGGAAGGGCTGGCGGGGCAACAATCCGCCCTACCACGCGCCCACTTTTGTGCTCACCCACCATGCCCGTGCGCCGATTGAAATGGAGGGCGGCACAGTTTTTCATTTTGTAACCGATGGAATTGAAGCCGCGCTTGACCGTGCACGCCAAGCAGCGGGTGGCAAAGACATCAAAATTGGCGGCGGTGTTGACACCGTGCGGCAATATCTACGCGCTGGCCTTGTGGACGAAATGCATGTGGCGCTGGCTCCCGTGCTGCTTGGGCGCGGTGAGGCGCTGTTTGCTGGCATTGATTTGCGTGCATTGGGCTACAAAGTCAAAGAACAGGTTGCCACCGAGCTGGCGAACCATATGGTGCTGGGGCGCTAAGTTAAAGCAATTCTTTTAGAGCAATTCTTAAAAAGCCATGCGCCGCGCTGACCGCCTGTTTCAAATTGTGCAAACCATCCGTGGCCGCAGGCTGACCACGGCCAAGCATTTGAGCGAGCGGCTGGAGGTGTCGGAGCGCACGGTGTACCGCGATGTGGCAGATTTGCAGGCGCAGGGCGTGCCGATTGAGGGCGAAGCGGGGGTGGGCTACCGGCTGGGCAAGGGTTTTGATTTGCCACCGCTGATGTTTACCACCGCCGAGGCACAGGCTCTGGTGGCCGCCGTGCGGGTGGCGCAAACTTGGCTTGACCCAGCGCTGGCTGCCGCCAGTGTGGATGCGCTGAGCCGCGTGATGTCGGTCTTGCCCAGTGCCGAGCGGGCCGCCGCCGAAAGCTTAGTGGTGATTGTGCCGCAATGGGGCTTAGAACCGCTGGTGCAACAGCGCCTGCAGCAGCTGCGCGAGGCCGCGCAGGCCAAGCACTTGGTGCACATGTGCTACAAAGACCTGAGCGACCAAACGAGCCAGCGCAAGGTGCGCCCACTGGGTGTGTTTTATTGGGGCAAAGTCTGGACACTGGCCGCGTGGTGCGAAACCCGCCACGCTTTTCGCAGTTTTCGCATTGATCGCATTGAGGCACTTGACGTCTTAGAGGCGCGTTTTGCCGACGAGGCGGGGCGCACATTGGCTGATTTGCTCAGGAATATAGACAAAGAGCACGGCTGAGGTCAAGGCGCTGGCGCGTGCAGTGGGTGGCCTGATTTTTGCTCCGCTCTATTTCGCTCTGACTGTGGGGTGGTCTGTCTGTGGACTGCGCGAGAAAGTCGCTCGGTTTGTTGGCTGCCTTTTGTACATCGCGAAAACCGCTGCGAAAAATCAGGCCACCCACTGCACGCTAGGGATGTTTGGTATGTGCGCTCTTGCAACCGCCATTGCGCTACGTGCCTTCTGTATTCAAAACCTAAAAGCGAGCATAGCCAGATCAGCGTTTGGGCGCTCCCGTCCGACCGATTTGCGGTATGCCCGCCATGAGGGAGCGGCGGGAGCGCCCAAACGCTGATCGGGCGCGCCAGAGGCCAATAAAAAAAGCCCGCAAACCAATGGTCTGCGGACTTTGTAAGAAGGCTTCGACAGGCTCAGCCCGAACGGGGCTGGGCTCAGTTCAGGCTAAGCAGCTATTAAGCCGCTTTGTGCGCATCAAAAAACTGCTCATCTTCCGTAGAGCCCTTGAGCGCTGCGGTGGATGCGTTGGCTTCAATCGTGGTGGTGACCGAGTCAAAATAACCAGTGCCCACTTCGCGCTGGTGCTTCACTGCGGTGAAGCCGCGGTCAGCTGCGGCGAACTCTTTTTGCTGGAGTTCAACGAAGGCGGTCATGTTGTTGCGGGCGTAGCCGTAGGCCAGGTCAAACATGCCGTAGTTCAGGGCGTGGAAGCCTGCGAGCGTGATGAACTGGAACTTGTAACCCATAGCGCCCAGCTCGCGCTGGAACTTGGCAATGGTTGCGTCGTCGAGGTTCTTTTTCCAGTTGAACGATGGTGAGCAGTTGTAGCTGAGCAATTTGCCAGGGAACTTGGCGTGGATCGCGTCGGCAAACTGCTTGGCAAAGGCCAAGTCTGGCGTGCCCGTTTCGCACCAGATCAAGTCGGCGTATTCGGCATAGGCGAGGCCGCGGCTGATGGCCTGCTCTACGCCGTTGCGGCTGCGGTAAAAGCCTTCGATGGTGCGCTCACCGGTCATGAATGGCTTGTCGTTGTCGTCCACATCGCTGGTCACCAAGTCGGCGGCTTCTGCGTCGGTGCGGGCCAGCAAAATGGTGGGCGTGCCCATCACGTC
>JANOYR010000125.1:0-8115 GCA_031428975.1 Polaromonas sp.
GCCACCGCCTTAAAAGCCTTGCTAGCAGCGGGCTTTGACGTGCCGCTGGTGCTCAGCCAGCCCGACCGCCCGGCGGGGCGGGGCATGAAGCTGCATATGTCTGCCGTGAAAGAGGTGGCGCTGGCGCATGGCATTGCCGTGGCGCAGCCGCGCAGTTTGCGCCTTGATGGCAAATACGCCGATGATGCAGCTGCCGCGCAAGCGGCCATCGCGGCTGCGGGGGCGGATGTGATGGTGGTGGCGGCTTATGGCTTGATATTGCCGCAGTGGACACTGAACGCACCGCGCCTTGGCTGCCTCAACATCCACGGCAGCCTGCTCCCCCGCTGGCGTGGCGCAGCGCCGATTCACCGCGCTATTGAGGCGGGTGATCTTGAGACTGGCATCACCATCATGCAAATGGACGCGGGGCTGGACACGGGCGACATGCTGCTGACCGAGCGCATGGCCATTGACCCGCAAGACAGCACCGCCACCCTACACGACAAGCTGGCGCAACTTGGCGGGTGCATGCTGGTGCAGGCTTTGCAGCGCTTGCAAACGGGCGCTGCAGACGCGTTACCAGCGACCAAACAACCCTCGCAGGGCATCAGCTATGCCCACAAAATTGACAAATCTGAAAGTGTGGTGGACTGGACGCAAAGCGCCGTGCAAATCGAGCGGCGTATGCGTGCATTTGACCCGTTTCCAGGTTGCACCAGCAGCATACAAGGCGAGTCTATTAAACTTTTGTGCTGCGAAATCAATAGCGAACTATTGCCATATGACAGTGACATTGTGCAAAAAAACCTTAAAAATTGCGGTGAAATCATGCATACCAGCCCCCAAGGCATCACGGTGGCCACGAGCCAAGGCGCGGTGCGTTTAACCCAGCTGCAAAAGGCCGGTGGCAAGCGCCTGCCAGCCGCCGATTTTTTGCGTGGATTCCCCCTGCAAGTGGGGATGCGGTTTGCGTGATTTTTTAAACAAGCTGTGCCCCAGCATTTGGGCACACCCCCAGTTCAAAGAAGGCGCGCGCGACATGTTTCCCGTGGCGCCGGGCATTGCGGCTTGGGGCTTGATGACAGGCGTTGCCATGATGAAATCAGGCCTGAGCCTGTGGGAGTCGTTGGCCATGGCGCTGTTTGTATTTGCGGGCAGCTCCCAGCTGGCCGCCATGCCCCTGATAGTGGCGGGAGCGCCAGTTTGGGTGATTTGGGCCACAGGCTTTTGCGTGAACCTGCGCTTTGTGGTGTTTAGCCTGCATTTGCGCCAATACCTCATGCACCAAGGCTTGTGGCGCAGGCTAGTAAGCGGTTATTTCACGGCGGATTTGAGCTATGTGAGTTTTACGCGGCGCTTTCCTGCGCCTGCCGCACCTGATGATGCGCTGAATGTGCGCAGTCAGGAGGCGTATTTGGCGGGCAATTGCACCGTCAATTGGTTGTCATGGGTATTGGCCAGTGTGCTGGGCATCGTGTTGAGCAACAGCATTCCCCCTTCGTGGGGCTTGGGTTTTGCGGGCATTTTGGCGCTGGTAGGTATCTGCTGCTCGCTGGCGACTAGCCGTTTGCGCATGGTGTCCGCTGCCATTGCAGGCGGAGCAGCAGTGGCGGCTTTTGCGCTGCCGCTGAAGCTTAATATTTTGGTGGCTATTGGCGCGGCGGTGCTGATGTGCGTCAGCCTAGAAAAACTGCGGCCCACGCGCAAAGGCTTAAGCACATGAGCGCAGACACCACCGACCTCCACACGTTGTTCACCATCGCAGGCTTGGCTATCGTTACCGTGGTGGCGCGCTCATTTTTCTTCATCTCTTCCAAGACTTGGACGCTGCCCGCATGGGCCGAAAAAGGCCTGCAATACGCCCCCATTGCCGCGCTGTCGGCGGTGATTATTCCCGAGATTGTGGTGCTGCAAGGCGTGCTCACGCCCACTTGGCAAGATGCGCGGATATTTGGTGCGGCGGCGGGCGCAGCTTGCTTTTTTGCCACCCGTTCTACGCTGGCTTGCATTGCAGCAGGCATGGCGGTTTATTTGCCATTGCATATTGGCCTTGGATGGTGAGTGTGTGCATAAGCAGTCTCCGTTCGTTCTGAGATTGTCGAAGGGTTCATGCCCGGCTTAGCCGCAGGGCGAGGTGGTTGCTCGCTGCGGTTGGAAAACTGCTCAGCATCTGGGTCAACAGCATGCTGGCGCGCTACTTCACGCTTAGATTTGCACTTTTATGAAAAATAGTGGCAATGTCACCGTCATATGGTCATTGTGCGCTATTATTTATATAGTATTTAGCAAACAACGTGTGACGTGTCTGCGGTATTAAAACCTCACAACGAGCATAGCCCAAACGCTGCTCGGGCGCGCTAAACGTAGAAACAGCCAAAGCGCTGAGCGAGCGTGCAAAACAAGCGATCACAGACCGCCTTAAAATCAAAGCATGGCAAGCAAACAAAAAGTAGTGGTGGGATTGAGCGGCGGCGTGGACTCTGCAGTGAGTGCGCACCTGCTCAAAGCGCAGGGCTATGAGGTGATTGGCATCTTCATGAAAAATTGGGAGGACGATGACAATTCCGAATTTTGCTCGTCCAACCAAGATTTTGTAGATGCCGCCGCCGTGGCCGACGTGCTGGGCATTGAAATAGAGCATGTAAATTTTGCCGCTGAATACAAAGACCGTGTGTTCACCGAGTTTTTGCGCGAATACCAAGCTGGGCGCACGCCCAACCCCGATGTGCTGTGCAATGCCGAAATCAAATTCAAAGCCTTTTTAGACCACGCCATGCGCCTGGGGGCTGACAAAATCGCCACCGGCCACTATGCGCGTGTGCGGCAAAACCCCCAAACAGGTTTGCATGAGCTGCTCAAAGGCCTTGACCCGCTCAAAGACCAAAGCTATTTTTTGCACCGCTTAAGCCAAGCCCAGTTGGCCAAAACACTGTTCCCCGTGGGCGAACTGGCTAAAACCGAGGTGCGCCGTATCGCAGACAGCATCCAATTGCCCAACGCCAAGAAGAAAGACTCTACCGGCATATGCTTCATTGGCGAGCGGCCGTTCAGAGAGTTTCTCAACCGATATATTTCCAAAGAGCCTGGGCCGATTAAAAACGAGCGTGGCCACACCATTGGCGAGCATGTGGGCTTGAGCTTTTATACGCTGGGGCAGCGCCAAGGCTTGGGGATTGGTGGGCTCAAAGAAAAGGGCAAGCAGCGCGGCGGTGGTGACCATTCGCCTTGGTTTGTGGCGCGCAAAGACATGGAAGCTAACGTGCTGTGGGTCGTGCAAGGCCACGGCCACCCGTGGCTGCAGTCGAGTGCGCTCGATGCACTGGATGCCTCGTGGTGCGCAGGGCATGCGCCCGCGCTGGGGGCATACGGCAGTAAGGCGCGTTATCGGCAGGCGGATTCTGCCTGCGCACTGCTGTCGGCCGACGGGGCCGCTTTTTCTTTGAATTTCCCTGATGCGCAGTGGGCCGTCACGCCTGGGCAATCAGCGGTGCTCTATGACGGCGATGTGTGTTTGGGCGGGGGCGTGATCTCAGCTAAAAGTTGATCACTGGGGCTTGGGTTAGCCAGCGCGAATTTTTTGCACCAAAGCCGTCGTGGAGTAGCCATCCACAAATGACAGCGCCAATGCTTGCCCGCCGTAGCTTTGCACCAGCTGCGCTTCTTTGAGCAGCTGCATGTCGTAGTCGCCGCCTTTCACAATGACGTCGGGGCGCATCGCGTCGATGATTTCTAGGGGCGTGTCTTCGTCAAACCATGTCACCATGCTCACCGATTCAAGGGCGGCAATCAGCGCCGCGCGGTCGGCTTCGTTGTTGAGCGGGCGGCCCGGGCCCTTGCCTAGGCGCTTGGCCGATGCGTCGGTGTTGAGCGCCACCACCAAGCTGCCGCCAAGTTCGCGCGCCACAGCAAGGTAGCTGGCGTGGCCGCGGTGCAGCACGTCAAACACGCCATTGGTAAACACCACAGGTTTGGGCAGGGCCGCACAGGCCTTGGCTGCATCTGTGCGCGCGATAAGTTTGTTTAAAAATGCAGGGGTTGCCATGTAAATTGCTGAACTGCGCTCAAGCTGTGCCCGCAGCGCCGTGCGCAGCGGGGACCACTAGGCTGCCCGCCGCAGCGGCTATCTCGCGTGTGAGCTCTTTGCGGTAGCGGTTGAGTTCTTGCACATTCACAAAGCTGCGCTCCATTAAGAGGCTCATATTGTGCAAAATGCGGTCAATCACTTTGTTTTCCCACACCGCGTCAAAGTTGATTTGTTTGTCCAGCCAGTGTTCGAGCCACTCGGGGTTGGGCAGGCGGCTTTGGATGGTATCGCGTGGAAAAAGCGCTTTGTTCACATGCAAATTGGTGGGGTGCAGCGCCTGTGCCGTGCGCCTTGCGCTGGCCATTAGTACGCCCACTTTGGTGAACGCAGCTTTGGCATCGTTGCCAAAATTGCCAATCGCCCGCTTCATGTAGCGCAAATATGCGCCGCCGTGGCGGGCTTCGTCTTGGCTGAGCGTGGTGTAGATGTGTTTGATGACGGGCTCGGTGTGCCATTCGCTGGCGCGGCGGTACCAATGGTTAAGGCGAATCTCGCCACAAAAGTGCATCATGAGCGTTTCAAGCGCAGGCGCGGGCTCAAACTCAAAGCGCACTTCATGCAGCTCTTTTTCGGTAGGGGCTAAATCGGGGCGAAAGCGGCGCAGGTATTCCATCAACACCAGCGAATGCTTTTGCTCTTCAAAAAACCACACCGACATAAAAGCCGAAAAATCGGAGTCGTCGCGGTTGTCGCGCAAAAACATTTCGGTGGCCGGCAGGGCGCTCCACTCGGTGATCGCGTTCATTTTGATGGTCTGCGCCTGCTCGTCGGTGAGCTGCGCCCCCTCAAATTGGGCCCAAGGGATATCTTTTTCCATGTCCCAGCGGACGGCCTCAAGCTGTTTAAAAAGTTCGGGATAGAGCATAGATTGCCTTTTTTCGATACGTTGTCATATTTTACGCAGCTTAGGTGTCAATTAGATGTCTAGGGTTTCAGCGCACTTCACAGGGCATCTAGATTGTCCAGTAGTTCTGTGGCACGGTGTTGGATGGCCAGTCTCTCGTCGGCGCTCAGGCGGGTGATGTTTTTGGCCATCAGCGAGGTGCGCGGGTTTTTCATCAGGCTGGCCTCGTGCTTGTCTAAAAAATGCCAATACAAAGTCGTCATGGGGCAAGCATCAGGGCCCACCCGTTGCTCAGGCTTATAGGCGCAGCCTTTGCAGTAGTTACTCATGCGGTTCACATATTGCCCACTGGCAATGTAGGGTTTAGAGGTAAAGCGCCCACCGTTGGCAAACAGCGCCATACCAGCGGTGTTGGGCAGCTCCACCCATTCAATCGCATCCACATACACCGCCAAATACCAGTCGCACACCTCCTGCGGGCGAATCTCGGCCAACACACCAAACTGGCCGGTGACCATGAGGCGCTGAATATGGTGCGCATATCCGTGCTTGAGGGTGCTGCCAATACTGTCTTTCATGCAGGCCATTTTGGTCTCGCCCGTCCAATACCACTTGGGCAAAGCGCGCTGGTGGCCATAGTGGTTGGCCGTTTTCATCTGCGGCATGTCCAGCCAATACACTCCGCGAATAAACTCGCGCCAGCCCAACACTTGGCGAATAAAGCCTTCCACCCCTGCCAGCGCCAAGCCGTTGTTGATAAAGGATTTTTCTGCTGCGGCGATGACTTCTTGTGGGCTAATCAGGTGCAAATTGAGTGATGTGGACACCAAAGAATGCCAGCCAAATGGCGTGTTGGTCCACATGGCGTCTTGGTGGTCGCCAAAGCGCGGCAGACGGGTTTGCACGAATTGGTCTAGCGCCTTGAGCGCCTGCGCCCGCGTGACGGGCCACATAAAGTGGTCCAGCGAGCCCGGGTGGTCAGGAAAATGCTGTTCCACCAGTTTGAAAACCTCTAGCGTGGTGGCGTCCGGCGCAAACATAGCGGGTGGCGCTATCTCGCCCGGCCCGGTTTTGGGGTATGCCTTGCGGTTGTCGGCATCAAAATTCCATTGCCCGCCCAGCGGCTCTTGGCCTGGTCCGCCTTTGCTCCCAGCTTTTTCCATCAATACGCCGTGTTTACGCCGCATCTCGCGGTAAAAGTATTCCATGCGCAGCTCTTTTTTGCCACCTGCCCAGTGGGCAAATTCTGCACGAGAACACATGAAATGGGTGTCTTCGAGCAGCTCTAGTGGCGTATCGGTGCCAGAGGCCGCGTCTTGCAGTAAAACCAGCATGCGCCACTCGCCTGGGAAGCAAACTTTGAGCTTTTCTGGGCGATGTCGCTTTAATATGGACTTTAGATGCTCTGAAAATGTGAGCGATGCATACTCCGCATTGAGCGGCACATAGGTGTAAGGCCAGTGTTTTCGATGCACGTCATTGCAAAAATGCCGCATCGCAGATAAAAACAAGGCAATCCGCGCCTTGTGGCTCCACACATACGCGCCCTCGGATTGCGCCTCAATCATCACTATATGGTCTTGTGCAGGGTCAAAGCCGCTGAGCGCAGGATTTTCAAAACTCAGCTGGTCTCCCAAAATCAGGATCAAATGGCGTGTTTTTGGGGTCATATTAAGAGGCCGATTTTTTAGAGCGCTTAGCATCGCCTTTGCACCGATCAGAGCAGTATTTGACCTCTTGCCAGTTTTTGGCCCAGCTTTTGCGCCACACCATGGCGCGGCCGCATGCTGCGCAGGGTTTTTGCGGCAAGCTTTGTTTGTTGCCCTTAAAACCCGCAAAGGATGGTTTTTGTGGAGGAGGGATAGTCAGCATTTGCTTTTTTATACTAATCAGTCATAATATACACCAATCAGTAAATAAACTATTTTCCAGTTGTATTTCATTTCTAATCACATGAGCGTTAAGCCCCGCGTCGCCATTATCGGATCAGGTATATCCGGCCTTGCTGCTGCGCACACGCTGGCCGGCAGAGCTGAGATCAGCTTATTTGAGGCGGGCAACTATTTTGGTGGCCACACCCATACTGTCGAGGTGAGCCTGCCAAGCCCGCAAGGCGCGATCACCCACGGCGTGGACACGGGGTTTTTGGTGTTCAACGAGCGCACGTATCCGAATTTGATCGCTTTGTTTGCCCAGCTTGGTGTGCAAACGGCTAAAAGTGACATGTCGTTTTCAGTGCAAGTGCCGCATGCGTTTGGCAATACGGGCCTAGAGTGGAGCGGTTCCACACTGTCTACCGTGTTTGCCCAGCGCAGTAACCTGTTGCGCCCACGGTTTTGGCGCATGTTGCGCGATTTGTTGCGCTTTAACAAACTGTGCACACAGATCGCGCAGTCCAACCAAGACACCGCCCTGCGCCAACCGCTGGGCGATTTTCTCAAAGCGCATGGCTTTAGCCAAGAATTCACACAATGGTATTTTTTGCCCATGATTGGTTGTATTTGGAGCTGCCCAACCGACCAAATGCTGCAATTCCCTGTGGCCACTATGGTGCGCTTTTGCCACAACCACGGGCTGCTACAGGTGACAGACCGTCCGCAGTGGTGGACTGTAGTGGGAGGTGCCAAACATTATGTGGAAAAAATAGTGGCAGGGGTAGCGGACAAGCGACTCAATACGCCAGTGCAGTTGGTAGAGCGCATGGACGGTGGTGTGGGCGTTACCACAAAAAACCAGACAGAACGCTTTGACCATGTGGTGATTGCCACGCATTCAAACGAAACGTTGGCGATGCTTAGCGCCCCCACAAGCGCTGAGCAAGCGGTGCTAGGCGCAATCAAATACCAAGCGAACAAAGCCGTGCTGCATACCGACATTTCCGTGTTGCCACAGCGGCGCAAGGCATGGGCCGCATGGAATTACGAGCGCACGCAGACGGATGGAGCGCAGGTGTGTCTGCATTATTTGCTGAATGTTTTGCAGCCCCTGCCGTTTGTGCAAAGCGTGGTCGTGTCTTTGAATCCAAGCCGTGCCATAGCGCGTAAGCACACCATAGGCGAATACGATTATGCGCACCCCGTGTTTGACGCGGCAGCAATTGCAGCGCAGGCCTTGGTGCCTGATTTACAAGGCAAGGGTCATGTTTATTATGCTGGTGCATGGACGGGCTATGGTTTTCATGAAGATGGGCTCAAGTCTGGCGTGG
>JANOYR010000126.1:0-7800 GCA_031428975.1 Polaromonas sp.
TGCCAATGGGTATTATTTTGCCAAAGTCACCGGCTTTACCGCCCCGCTTTTGGTCAAAATCGTGGCGCAAAACGGCAAAATCTACAACTCCCTGCGCACCGACGCGCTGGCCGCTGGGGTGATCAACACCATCAACATCACGGCGCTGACCGACAAAGTAGCCAGCTTGGTGGCAGGCACAGCCGGTGTGTCGGCGCTCACTGCGGCTGACATTTCCGATGCCAAGGTCAAAGCAGCCAAAGCCGAAGTGCTGGCCACATTTGCCTCAGCGCTCACAGCAGCAGGCGTAGATACCAGCAAGTTTGACCCAATCAACACACCCTTTAAGGCCGACGGCTCAGGCTACGACAAGCTTTTAGACCAAGTGCGCCACGAGATCAATGCCGACGGCAGCACCGAACTATATTCCAAAGGCATTGCCTACGCTGCTGACGGCTCGGTGAGCTCCACCCCGCTTTCATCGGCCGCACCTCTGAGCTTATCAAGCGGCAAAGAGCTCAACTTTGCCCGCCTAGACTCTCTGCGCAAACAATACACCGCCTGCTTTGCGCAAGGCGAGGCAGCGCGTGACTTCAACTCGGCCAGCAACGCCTGCGGCGGCTTGGTACACCCCAATTACAAATCCAGTGCTGGTTTAGACTACCCTGCCCTAGTGGAGCAGTTCAGTGGTCGAAAAGACTTTAACCGTGTGCTCGAATCGAGCGACGTGATGACAGGAGCCATATTTGATGCGCCTGAGCTGATTTTGCTAGAAAACTCCACCGCATCCACCACCGGCAGCGTCGCCGCAAGCGCCATCACCGACTTGGACAAAGCCATCGTCATCATGAGCTGGTACCAGCCTGCCAACCAAGCCTACCGCAGCGCAAGCGCCCTGATGCGCCGCTTTGACAACACTGCCGATTCTGGCGGAAAAACCTCCAAAATCCTCAATGCCGACGGCACAAGCAGCAATTGGTGGAACTATGGCGGCCAAGGCAATTATTCTTTTGGCATCAGATCTCGCCTAAATCGCTACTCGAACTTGAATCCCGCCACCAATGTATCGGGCACTGGCACGGTGGCGGCACCGGCCTCGGCATCTAACGACACCAGCGCATTAGGCTTGTATGTAGGCACGCAAAAATTCAACCCTGCTACCCGCGTCTACGAGGACTCAGGCGTGGCCTACGCCCGTGTCACAGGGCCTGGTTTGCCCGCAAGTGGCGTGATCGTTTCGCGCATTTCTGCCGCCGTGACGGACGGTGTGTGTGTTTCTCCTGATGACCTTAAATTCAGCACATCAAGCATTCCCAGCACCTCAGAAACGACGTATTTAAGCTTTTATTCATCTTTGGGCGTCGTGCCAGGTTCAAGCTTTACAAGCACCTTTACTTACCCTTCGTTTAGCGGCACGACTAGCATTTCAGAATTTGCCACGGCAACCTCAGTTGGCAACACGCGAACCTTCATCTACCCATCGTTCTCACAAGGCAGAGCCGCATCGGCTACCACAACGCTGAATATCACCATCCCAGGTGGGCCAGCAGCGTCAATCACGGTGCAAGTACCCGCCTCACCTGGCACGATAAGTTTTAGCATCCCATTTTTACAAACTGCTGCGTCTTTTGGAGTTTCTTTCTTCACTGGAACACAGTTTATAAGTGCTGGAGGTACTGGCTCGTCTGTTCAGACGCGCCCCATGTTATCTGCATCAGGCACCAACGAGTTCAACCTTGGGCGCAGCGCACCCGATGGCTCGGCGCTAAGCTTCTCCACTGGTAATGCTACCTATGGCAACAACAACAACCTGACACCGGTTGATTTCAACGCCATCAAACCATGGTCACGCTACACCTTCCAGCTGTACAACGCTGCGGGTGCTTTGCTGTCCACCGAAACCGACCGCCTGAGCGTGCAGCCCCGCCCCTCGCAAGCGCTGCGCACCATGCCACTGCACGACCTGAGCCCAAGCCATGCCATGCTCACGCCTGCGCAAGCCGCAGCAGCGAGCTTAGACTTCAAGTGGACAAACAATATTGCCGCACCAACGCCTTACCAAGCCTTCCTCACCTCCAATCTTTATGACGGGGCTACGGTTACTCCTTCTGGCATGGTGCGGCGCAACGCATCGTCGCTGCTTAAACGCCAGCAGTTGTCTACTAGCGGGGAGGCTGTTAAAAACTTTACTGCCGCTGGTATTTCACAATTCACGGGTTGCCGCGTTCCATCAGGTAACACCTCAGTAGCAGAGCGCCTTGACACTGCCCGCACCATCAACACCGTGAACCCAACAGTCAACAACGCCATTGTTTACTCCAACCGCAGTGTCAGGATGTACACCAACATCAATCGCACGCGTGTAGGCCAAACTACTGCTTGGGAAAACTAAGCCCCCACCAAGCAAGGCTGTGGCCTTGCCACAATTGAAAAGGGCGCTTCGGCGCTTTTTTTTTATTATTTCCGGGCAATGTCAGCGTTATATGGTCATATTACGCTATGTAAAATATAGCGAAAATATACTCACTGCGCAAACACACTCGCCCTCAGCCCCTCCAAATCCAGCACCTTAATCCCACCATATTCAATCGCCACCAGCTTGTGCGCAGCCAGCGTGTTGAGCGCTTCATTGACCCGCTGGCGCGACAGGCCCACCAGATACGCCAGCTCTTGCTGGGTGATGCGCAAGAGGCGTGAGTCGTTGGGGTAAAGCACGGGGTTAAACAAACTGGCCAAACTGGCTGCCACCCGTGCGTCGGGGCTGCTCATGCGGTCTGCCTCGCGGGCGGCTATGAATTGGCCCAAACGCTCGTTGAGCTGGTTCATGACAAAACGGTTAAAAGCGATGCTGTGGTTGAGCAACCAATGAAAAGCCTCCACAGGCAAAGCGGCCACCACGCTGGGGCGCAGCGCCTCGATGTTGTAGCGGTAGACCTCGCGCTTGAGCACTGTGCCCTCGCCAAACCAGCCGCCGGGCGGCACACCAGTCAGGGTGATGGGGCGGCCGTCGGGTTTGTCATTGCTCATTTTGAGCAGCCCATCAAGCAGCCCAAACCAATAGGTAACGCCCTTGCCCACGCGGCAAATATAGTCGCCCGCCGCTGCGTCGCCTACGACCAGCTGCGTTTGGGCGTAGTCGCGGGCATCCGGCTCTAGCACCACCAGCCACGGGATGTTGGCCAACTCTTGCCACGTGGGCGAGCGGCGGCGGCGGTGCAAGCTCAGGTCAGACGAAACAGAGGTAATTTTCATGCAATGCACCATACTAGGGAAACTACGGGGAGGGGCTACCCCTAGATTGTCGTCGAAACGACATCTTAACGTCAAACTTACGCCTACATTCGCTTTCAAGGACACACGCGACATGGACCATACTTTCCCCCAACTTTTGCTGCAACACGCTGCCACGCGCCCCGGCGCGCCCGCCATGCGCGAGAAAGAATACGGCATTTGGCAAGCCATTTCTTGGAGCGCACTGGCCACGCAGGTGGAGCGCATTGCCTGCGGCCTGCATGCAGCCGGCTTAGAGCGCGGCGAACACATGGTGGTGGTGGGCGCTAACCGCCCGCGCCTGTATGCCACCATGCTGGCGGCGCAGTCGTTGGGTGCCATTCCCATTCCGCTGTACCAAGACGCGGCAGCTGCCGAATGCGTGTTCCCCATCAACAATGCCGATGTGCGCTTTGCCATGGTGGAAGACCAAGAGCAAGTGGACAAAATGCTAGAAATTCGGGAGCATTGCCCCCAATTGGCGCATATCCTGTTTGATAATCCGCGCGGCCTGCGTAACTACGCCGAACCTGGTCTTGTGGGCTTGGAAGCATTAGAGAAATCTGGCGCAAGCTATGCCGCCGAATACCCACAGTTTTTTAAAGCTGAAGTGGCAAAAGCGGTGCCCAGTGATGTGGCGGCTATGTTTTTTACATCGGGCACCACGGGCAACCCCAAGGGCGTAGTGCACACCCACTTTAGCTTGCTCAACCGCGCCCAAGCCGGCGCAGACTTTGACAAGCTCACCAGCAGCGAAGAGGTGCTGGCCTATATGCCGCCAGCATGGGTGGGGCAAAACATATTCAGCTATGCCCAATGGCTGGCCTGCGGCTATGTAGTCAATTGCCCCGAGAGCGCTGCCACCGTCACCATCGACCTCAAAGAAGTCGGTCCCACCTATTATTTTGCGCCTCCGCGCATCTACGAAGGCCTGCTGACCAGTGTGATGATTCGCATGGAAGATGCAGGCAGCCTCAAACGCAAAATGTTCAGCACCTTCATGGATGTGGCCAAGCGCGTGGGTCCGGCTAAAACCGATGGCAAGCCTGTGGGGCTGGTAGACAGCATCATGTATGCACTGGGCAACCTGTGCGTGTATGGCCCTTTGCGCAACAATCTGGGCATGAGCCGCGTTCGCGTGGCCTACACGGCAGGCGAGGCCATTGGCCCTGATTTGTTCACCTTTTACCGTTCCATTGGCATTAATTTGAAACAGCTCTACGGCAGCACCGAAACCGCCGTATTTGTCTGCCTACAGCCCGACGACCAAGCCAAGGCCGACACCGTGGGCGTGCCGATTGCCGGAGTAGAGATCAAACTGGCAGACAACGGGGAAATCTTGGTCAAGAGCCCCGGTCTGTTGAAAGAATACTACAAAAATCCTAGCGCCACTGCTGAAGTGCTGGACGCTGACGGCTGGTACCACACCAGCGATGCAGGCTTTATTGACGCACAAGGCCACCTCAAAATCATCGACCGCGTGAAAGACGTGGGTCGCATACAAGGCGGCGCTAACGATGGCGCGATGTTTGCACCCAAGTATGTGGAAAACAAACTCAAGTTCTTCCCCCACATCAAAGAGGTAGTGGCCTACGGCGACCAACGCGACCGCGTGGCCGTGATGCTCAATATTGACTTTGACGCAGTGGGCAACTGGGCCGAGCGGCGCAACCTGTCTTACGCGGGCTACACCGACTTGGCACAAAAGCCAGAGGTCTACCAGCTGATTAAAGAATGCGTGGAATCAGTCAACGCCGACCTTTCGCGCGACAGCATGCTGGCGGGCAGCCAGATTAGCCGCTTCTTAGTGCTGCACAAAGAGCTAGACGCAGACGACGGCGAACTGACCCGCACCAACAAAGTTCGCCGAGGCTTCATCGCCGACAAATACTCACCACTGATTGACGGCCTGTACAACGGCGCAAGCACCCAATACATAGAAACCGTGGTGAAGTTTGAAGACGGCCGCAGCGGCAAAGTGTCAGCCACCCTCAAAATTTCGGATGCCAAGACGTTTACCCCAGTGAAGGCGGCAGCCTAAAGAAATGACACAAGTATCATGAGCAAAAAAATCGGTGACGTCATCCTAGACGTAAAAAACATCTCGCTGCGATTTGGCGGGGTGAACGCTTTAAGCGACATCAGCTTCAATGTGCGCGAACACGAGATTCGCGCCATCATTGGCCCTAATGGAGCGGGCAAGTCCTCCATGCTCAATTGCATCAACGGTGTGTACCAGCCGCAAGAAGGCAACATCAGTTTCAAAGGTAAAACCTTCAAGCACATGAACAGCCACGAAGTGGCCACCATGGGCGTGGCGCGCACGTTTCAAAACTTGGCGTTGTTCAAAGGCATGAGCGTGCTAGACAACATCATGTCCGGGCGCAATCTCAAAATCAAGAGTAATATTTTTTGGCAGGCCCTGCGCATTGGGCCCGCCGAGCGTGAGGAAATCAAGCACCGCGAATATGTGGAGCAAATTATTGACTTTTTAGAGATTCAGCCCTATCGCAAAACACCGGTGGGCCAACTGCCCTATGGCTTGCAAAAGCGGGTGGATTTAGGCCGCGCCCTGGCCATGGAGCCGCAGGTGCTGCTGCTTGATGAGCCCATGGCAGGCATGAACCTTGAGGAAAAACAGGACATGTGCCGCTTTGTGTTGGACGTGAATGACGAGTTCGGCACCACGGTGGTACTCATTGAGCACGACATGGGCGTGGTGATGGACATATCCGACCGCGTGGTGGTGCTCGATTACGGCAAGAAAATTGGCGACGGCACGCCATCCGAAGTACGCAGTAGCCCCGAAGTTATCAAAGCCTATTTGGGCACATCACATTGAACAGGCAGATATAACATGGGATTTTTCCTCGAAACATTGCTTGGCGGCCTGATGGCTGGCATGTTGTATTCACTGGTGGCTCTGGGCTTTGTGCTGATTTTCAAAGCCTCAGGCGTGTTCAATTTTGCGCAGGGTGCGATGGTGCTGTTTGCGGCGCTGGCTATGGCACGCTTTGCGCAGTGGATTCCTGAATGGACCGGTATTGACAACAAAATTGTGGCCAATATGGCCGCCTTTGCGATTGCAGCGGTGGTGATGTTTGTGGTGGCTTGGGTGATTGAACGCTTGGTGCTGCGCCATTTGGTCAACCAAGAAGGTGCCACACTTTTGATGGCCACCTTGGGCATCGCTTACTTTTTGGATGGCTTGGGTCAGACAATTTTTGGCAGCGACATTTACAAGATTGATATTGGCATGCCCAAAGAACCGATCATGGCACTAGAGTCTTTGTTCCCCGGTGGCATATTAATCAACAAAGAAGACCTGATTGCAGCGGCCATAGCCGCCACACTGGTTGCTATGCTGACGCTGTTTTTTCAAAAAACCTCCACAGGCCGTGCCCTGCGTGCAGTGGCCGATGACCACCAAGCAGCGCAGTCCATTGGTATTCCGCTGAACCGCATTTGGGTCATTGTCTGGTGCGTGGCGGGGGTGGTAGCGCTGGTAGCGGGCATGATTTGGGGCAGTAAGCTGGGGGTGCAGTTTTCGCTGGCTACCGTGGCGCTACGCGCTCTGCCCGTGGTGATCTTGGGCGGGCTTACATCTGTGCCCGGCGCCATTATTGGCGGGTTAATCATTGGAGTGGGCGAAAAACTCTCTGAGGTCTATATTGGCCCCATGGTGGGTGGCGGCATTGAAATTTGGTTTGCCTATGTGTTGGCGCTGGTGTTTTTGCTGTTCAGACCGCAAGGACTGTTTGGCGAAAAAATTATTGACCGCGTCTAAGGAAGAAGAACATGTTTTACCGCGAAAACGGCCAATTTAAAACCAGCTACCGTGCTGACCAGCAGATTTTCCCGATCACGCAAGACCGGATCGCCATTGCGCTGCTCTTGGTGTTTGCCTTTGCTGTGGTGCCCATGCTGGCCTCGGTGTATATCTTCAAGGCCATTATTATTCCGTTTTTAATTTTGGCGTTGGCCGCCATTGGCGTGAATATCTTGGTGGGCTATTGCGGCCAGATTTCGCTGGGCTCGGGCGCTTTCATGGCGGTGGGCGCGTATGCGGCCTACAACTGTTACATACGCATTGACGGTATTCCGTTGATTGCAGCATTATTGATGGGCGGGTTTTTTGCCACTTTGGTGGGCATCTTTTTTGGCATTCCTAGTCTGCGCGTTCGGGGCTTGTATTTGGCGATTGCTACACTGGCGGCGCAGTTTTTCTGCGACTGGGCATTTTTGCGAATCAAATGGTTCACCAACAACAACGCCTCGGGCTCGGTGTCGGTGTCCAACATGCAGGTGTTTGGTTGGAACATTGACACACCGCTGGACAAATATTGGTTTTGCCTTGGCTTTGTGGTGGTGTTTGCGCTATTGGCTAAAAATTTGGTACGCGGCGCGATTGGCCGTGAGTGGATGGCCATTCGCGATATGGATGTGGCCGCAGCGGTGATCGGCATTCGCCCCATGTACGCCAAGCTCTCGGCCTTTGCTGTGAGCAGCTTCATCATTGGCGTGGCAGGTGGTTTGTGGGGCTTTGTGCAC
>JANOYR010000127.1:0-19609 GCA_031428975.1 Polaromonas sp.
GGCTAGCGTCGATTTACCCACCATTGGCGTGAGCGGTGGCCCCATGCTCAGCGGCAAATGGCGCGGCCAAGAACTAGGCTCGGGCACAGGGGTATGGAGCATGAGCGAGCAAGTGCGCGCGGGCACTCTTAAATTGGCGGATTTTTTTGAAGCCGAGAGCTGCATGCACCGCAGCCATGGCCACTGCATGACCATGGGCACTGCCAGCACCATGGCCAGTATGGTGGAAGCACTGGGCATTGGTCTACCGGGCAATGCGGCCTACCCCGCAGTAGACGGGCGGCGCAACGTACTGGCGCGGCAAGCGGGGCGGCGCATTGTAGATATGGTGCACCAAGATGTCTTGCTGTCTAAAATTCTTACCCGTGAATCGTTTGAAAATGCTATTCGAACGCTTGCTGCTATTGGTGGTAGCACAAATGCGGTAATCCATTTGATCGCCATTGCAGGCCGCATCGGGGTTGACCTGAAGCTTGAAGACTTTGACCGCTTGGCATCCGAGTTGCCTTGTTTGGTGAATTTACAACCCAGCGGAAAATTCCTTATGGAAGATTTTTGCTATGCAGGTGGCTTGCCTGTGGTGATGAAAGAAATAGCGCATTTATTGCACCAAAATCAAATCACCGCCAGTGGTAAAACAGTGGGGGAGAACTTGGCTGATGCGCAAAACTACAACCCTGAGGTCATCAAGTCTTTTGCTGAACCATTTAAGGACAATGCGGGCATTGCCGTGCTGCGTGGTAACTTAGCACCACGCGGTGCAGTGATCAAACCCAGCGCAGCCACACCGGCTTTGATGGTGCATACGGGGCGAGCTGTAGTGTTTGAAAACATTGAGGACTTTCATGCCCGCATCGATGATGAAGACTTAGACATCGACGAAAGCTGTGTGATGGTGCTAAAAAACTGCGGTCCAAAGGGCTACCCCGGCATGGCCGAAGTGGGCAATATGCCACTGCCACCCAAAGTGTTACGTAAAGGTATCACCGACATGGTGCGTATCAGCGATGCCCGCATGAGCGGCACGGCCTACGGTACGGTGGTGCTGCATACCGCACCCGAGGCTGCTGCGGGCGGGCCGCTGGCCATTGTGCAAAACGGCGATCTGGTAGAGCTCAATGTGCCCAAGCGTCTGCTGCACTTGCACATTAGCGATGAAGAAATGGCCAAGCGCTTGGCCGCATGGACTGCACCCGAGCCCAAACTAAATTCCGGCTACTGGAAACTGTATACCGACACCGTGACGCAGGCCGACGAAGGGGTGGATTTGGCCTTCCTCAAGGGCAAACGTGGTGCATTTGTGCCCAGAGATAACCACTGAAACCTGCCAACCACCTATGTCCAAACGCTTTCACATTGCCGCTCTGGGCGAAGCCATGGTGGAATTCAACCAAACCACCACCGGACAGCCGCAGTATTTGCAAGGCTTTGGGGGCGACACCAGTAATGCGGCCATTGCGGCGGCCAGAGCAGGTGCACGGGTAGCTTTTGTCAGCGCGGTAGGGCAAGACGCATTTGGAGACATGCTGCAAGCATTGTGGGCTAGCGAATCTGTCGACCAAAGCGCTGTCACAGTCCACGCAGATGCACCCACTGGTATTTATTTTGTGACCCATGGTGCAACAGGTCACACTTTTAGCTACCGCCGAGCTGGCTCTGCTGCCGCACACATGACGCTGAATGCCAGGCAATTGGCCACTATTGAAAATGCGCAATACCTGCACTTATCAGGTATTTCATTGGCCATATCGTCGCATGCCCGCGCCCAATGCATGCTTGCAATCGGTAAGGCAAAAGCAGCAGGGACTCAAATATGCTTTGACTCAAACCTGCGGCTAAAATTATGGCCCATTGACATCGCAAAACAAGCCACTCTAGCGGTGCTGGCAAACACTGACATATTTTTTCCAAGCCTAGACGACGTGGTAGCCCTCAGTGGTCTGACGCAAGCGCGCGATATCGTCGCGTGGAGCCATGCGCACGGGGCACGCACTGTTGCGCTCAAGCTTGGCCAAGATGGTGTTTTGTTAAGCAGTCAAGGCTTACAAACACCTATCCCCGCACGCCTTGTGCAAGCAATCGACGCTACGGGCGCTGGCGACTGTTTTGCTGGTAATTTTTTAGCCCGCTTGGCAATCGGCGATACCGCCTTACAAGCGGCTGAGTATGCCAACATAGCCGCCGCAATATCTGTGCAGGGCTTTGGAGCTGTAGCGCCCTTGCCCAATGCAGCACAAGTTATCGCAGCAATGGGCTGAGAATCAACAGATTATTTGTATCAAACGCTTCTAATTTACTACAAAAATAGTAGCATACTATGACCATATGACGGTGACATTGCCTAAAAAAACTCAAACTCCACCATTCATCGCTGTCGATTGGGGTACTTCCTCGTTTCGGGCGGCTTTGATCGCACATGATGGAGAAATACTGGACGAACTGTCTGACTCTCGGGGTATTTTGAGTATTAAGTCTGGTGAGTTTGCAAGTTATTTAATGGCTACCTGTGCACGCATGGTCCACAAGGGCGGTAAGTTTTACTTGTTATCCGGCATGATTGGCAGCAAAAATGGCCTGCTTGAGGTACCGTATTGCTCCTGTCCAGCGGATGCCGCACAAATTGCGCAGCACGTGGGCTGGGTAGTCAAAAATAAAATTGCAATTGTGCCCGGTCTGCGCACCGATTTTGACGATGTGATGCGCGGCGAAGAAACGCAAATTTTGGGCGCTGCGCAAGTACTCAATGTTCAAGATGCCTTGTTTGTTTTGCCAGGCACGCACAGCAAATGGGTGAGCTACGACGCAGGGCGCATCACAGGTTTTAACACCTTCATGACGGGTGAGTTTTACGCATTGCTAGCGCAGCATTCCATTTTGTCAAAAAGCGTTGATATGGCTGCGCCCTTTGATTCCGTGGCTTTTCTACAAGGCGTGGATTTTGCCAGCAACAGCGAGAGTCTGCTGCAATCTGCTTTCAGTGTGCGGGTAAAGTCTTTGTTTAACCAACTCACGCCTTCGCAAGCATCCAGCTATTTGTCGGGCCTTGTGATTGGCGAAGAGCTGCTGAGTATGCAGTTGGAACTTGGCTCTGAAGTTGTGGTGGTGGGTTCACAGGTGCTGCAAACGCGGTACAAAGCGGCTTTAGAGCACTTTGGTCTGCAAGTGCGCACGCTGGGCGGACAAGCCGCTTGGGTAGGTTTACACCAAATTTACCAACAATTGACAAAGTACATCACATGAACGCATTGAATCGCTCAACAATATTGAACCAAGCCCTGGCAACTTGCCCCTTAGTAGCCATACTGCGCGGTTTGCCAGTGTCGGATGCGCCTGTGATTGGCCAGGCCCTATTCAGTGCCGGTTTTCGTGTGATTGAAGTGCCGCTAAATTCTCCTTCACCCTACCGCAGTATTCATTTTATAGCGGGACAACACCCGACAGCATTGGTAGGCGCGGGCACCGTGCTTACAGTTGAAGATGTTCAAAGCGTCAAAGCCGCAGGTGGAAATTTAATTATTTCACCCAATTTCAACCCCAAAGTGGTGCGTTGTGCTGTCGATTTAGGCATGGTTTGCATGCCTGGCGTGATGACCGCCACTGAAGCCTTTGCTGCACTGGACGCTGGGGCGCAAGCTTTGAAAATTTTTCCGGCTGAGATGGCCTCGCCAGCGGTCATTCGAGCCCTGCGTGCAGTGCTGCCGCGCGAGGCAATCGTGTTGCCAGTGGGCGGCATTACGCTGGCAAACATGTCCGCTTACTGCGCCGCTGGTGCGAATGGCTTTGGTATTGGATCTGCTTTGTACAAACCCAATCAAGGCGCAGAAACCACTATATTAAACGCTGCGCAATTTATAGCGCAATATGACCGTATTACGGTGACAATGGGTAAATAATATGGAAAATTGCAATATTAATTTAGATTTAAACGGCAAAGTAACACTCATCACTGGCGGCGCACAAGGCATTGGCGAGGCCTGCGCACGGCGCTTTGCGCGCGAGGGTGCATTCGTTGTAATTGCCGATGTAGACTTGGGCCGTGGCACGGCTTTGGCACATGCGCTAGGAATTGACTTTGTGGCTTGCGACGTGGGAAATAAAGCACAGGTCGACCGCTTCATTGCCACCGCCGTTGCCAAGTACGGGCGTGTTGACGTGTTGGTAAACAACGCAGGTATTTTCAAAGCTGCAGATTTTTTAGACGTCACAGAGGAAGACTTTGACGCAGTCATTCGTGTGAACCTCAAGGGTGCATTCTTAGTAGCGCAAGCCGCTGCAAGAGTAATGGCTAAAGCTGGCAAGGGTAGCATCATCAACATGAGCTCAGTCAATGCAGTGCTCGCTATCCCTAGCATTGCCAGCTACAACATATCGAAGGGCGGCATCAACCAACTCACCCGTGCCATGGCGCTGGCTTTGGTGGACCAAGGCATACGCGTGAATGCAGTCGCCCCTGGCACGATTGCTACCGAATTAGCGGAAAAAGCCGTGCTAACCAGTGTTGATGCCAAGGCTCGCATCATGAGTCGCACCCCCATGAAACGGCTGGGCACGCCCGCCGAAGTAGCCGATGTAGTAGCATTTTTAGCATCGGACGCAGCAAGCTACATCACCGGTGAGATCATTACCGTTGATGGAGGTCGAATGGCGCTTAACTATACGGTTTAAAGCTTTTGTGCAAGACCAGCAAGGCTTGCAGGGGTATCCGCTGTCGTAGGTTTATCGACCTGCTTTGCGAATCTGCGCCACTTTTTGATTCACCACCGGTGCGGCCAACATCCATTTAACCCGAACGGTAAACGTGTGGCGCAGTGCCGCATGTTCTTCGTCGGCATAGAAGCTGCGTGTATCGTCACTTACTCCCCAATCGATGATGGGCATGCTACTGGTATCCAACGGCGTGCTTTGGCCGTGCGCATCGGCTATTGCATCCCAGTATATGGCGGCGTCTAGGTGTACGCCATACCCAAGCTTAGCGCCTTCGGATTGCAACTTGGCACGCGCAGCGGCTCCAAATGCGGTGTCCACTACGTAGGTGTCTACTTGCTGCCATACACCTTCTAAAAACACCTCGCCTACCGCGTGGGTCATGGTCTGGCTACCGGTGTCGATCAGCCCTCTCAAAAATCGGGTCGGCAAGGTCACAAAGCGCAGCCGTGCTGGCATACCCGCGGCACGCATCAATGCAACAAATAAAACGCCCTTGGTATGGCAGTCACCGTAGCCTAAACGCAAGACATCGGACGCTTTGGTGTTTTGAAAATCTGCTATGCAACCAAAAGGCATGTTTTGCACATAATCATGAATTGCAACCGCACGTTTACGTTCACCCGATTGCAGCTGTGTCAGGCGCTGCGCAAGGATGCGCACTTTTGAAGTCTCTATGTCTAACTGCTCGGTAGCAAGTAGCCAACGGTCGTTTTTGCCAAGATTTTGCGCAGCCATCGAATCGACTCCGAGACCCGTGTCGGGGCTAGTAGAAGCTGGAAAATTTTGAGAGTCGCGGCGCATACTCTTACTGTAACTTGGCTTTGCACTACTTTTAAGCCCTGCTACACTAAGATGTGAATTTTGTCACAAAACAAATTATTACTGCTAGTAATTTGCAATTCACATATAAATATTAATTATTTATAAATAAATTAATTAACCTTAAAAATGACTACTTTAATACTAGATCAATGGTCTGCACAATACGCCGCTGTATGCGGCATCAGACAATCTGGTGTGGGCCCTGGTATTTCAAAGCCCGAGCAAATAGCGGGTAAAAGTGGCATGGAACAAATGCAAGCGATGCTCAATGGGCTGTTGCCGTATCCACACATTTCTGACACCATGGATTTTGCTTTGGTAGAAATTGACTTAGGCAAAGCCACATTTCAAGGCACACCACAACTCAAACACTACAACCCGTTGGGCAGTGTACACGGGGGATGGTATGCAACATTGCTAGACTCCGCTGTGGGCTGCGCTATACACACCATGATGCCCGTTGGCCGCGCTTATACCACCGCCGAATTGAGTGTGAATATCGTGCGTGCCGCCTCCCATAGCACTGGACCGCTTCGGGCAATTGGCCAAGTCATTCACTGCGGTAAACAACTAGCTACCGCTGAAGGTCGCATCATCGACGCAAACGGCAAACTCTATGCCCATGCCACGACTACTTGCCTTGTTTTTGAAATGAAACTGTAGGCTCACAGTAATTTTGCCCAATGTCGTATTAATACCGTCATTTCTAGCTATCATTATTAAAGCAATCACATTTTAGGAGCTCGTATGCAATTTCTTCACACCATGCTGCGCGTAGGCAATTTACAGCGTTCCATTGATTTTTACACCCAAGTTTTGGGCATGACACTGCTTCGGACAACCGATCGCCCCGAACAGAAGTATTCGCTTGCATTTGTTGGCTATGGCAGCAACCCTGCGCATGCCGAGATTGAATTAACCTACAACTATGGCGTGGAAAGCTACGAATTGGGCAGCGCATTTGGCCACCTTGCCTTAGGAGTACCCAATGCATATGCCGCGTGTGAAAAAATCCGCTCTGCCGGAGGCTTGGTTACGCGCGAGGCTGGCCCAGTGAAAGGTGGCAACACCGTGATTGCTTTCGTCACCGATCCTGATGGCTACAAAATTGAGCTGATCGAGCGTCAATAGTCAAGCGCGCAACAATTGGGTGGCCAATGCCAATGCTGTGATTTGCGCCCAATCGCCTGTCTCCAGAGCCTGTGCTGGGGTAAGCCACGACCCCCCCACACACACCACATTGGGCAAGGCTAAAAACTCAGCCGCGTTGGCTGCGCTCACCCCGCCAGTAGGGCAAAACTGTACGTCAAAAAATGGCCCCCCCCAAGCCTTGAGCATGGCAACACCGCCTGCTTGCATGGCAGGAAAAAACTTCAGCTGGGTGTAGCCGTCTTCTTGCGCCATCATGATCTCGCTGCCTGTGGCCACGCCGGGCAGCAATGCCAAACCATGCGCGCGGCAAGCCTGCCCCACAGCCCGGGTATAGCCCGGACTGACAGCAAACTGCGCACCAGCTTGCGCAGCAGCAAGCGCATCCGCCGGGCTGCGCACTGTGCCAGCGCCCACCACCGCCTGAGGCACTTCAGCGCGGATACGGCGCATGCACTCAAGTGCTACGGGTGTCCGCAGAGTAATTTCTAGCATACGAATGCCACCGGCCACTAAGGCTTTAGCCATGGGCACAGCATGCTCTGCATTGTGGAGCACAATGACAGGAATGACAGCAGCGTCTTGCATGACCTGCAAGGCGGTGAGTGGGGCAGCGGCAGAATGCATAGTGGTATTTAAAATATAAAAGTTACAAAAAAATTGCGACACCTCAAAGCCAACTACAAGCACCCTCTTCAGCGCTCAGTGCGTTGCGCCGCATACTGGCAAAGAGCTCGCGCCCCATGCCTACGCTATTGGCCACATGCGCAGATTGCGGCATGGGCGCGGCGATTCGGCTCGCCCATTGCACTTCATTGACCAAAGCACTCAAAGCCCCAGCAGGCGCATCCAAGCGCAGCATGTCGCCATTGCGTACCTTTGCCAAGGCACCGCCCGCGCTGGCCTCGGGCGATATGTGAATGGCTGCGGGCACTTTGCCCGATGCACCGCTCATGCGGCCATCGGTGACCAAGGCCACTTGGTAGCCCTTGTTTTGCAGCACGGCCAGAGGTGGCGTGAGCTTGTGTAATTCGGGCATGCCATTGGCTTGCGGCCCCTGGAAGCGCACCACACACACTACTCCGCCATGCGCCGCACACTCTCGCTCTAATTCACCCGACGCAAATGCAGCAAGCAGCATTTCCTGCGAGTCAAATACCATAGCAGGAGCTTCAATACAGTGGTACGCCTCGGGCACGGCAGAAACCTTGATAACGCCGCGCCCCAAGTTACCTTGCAATAATTTGAGCCCCCCGGTGGGGGAGAAAGGAGCGGTCGCGGGGCGTAAAACACTGTCGTCACCGCTCAATCCTGTGGGTTGCCAAGCAATACCCGCATCGGCCGCATAAGGAATCTGCGTGAACGCAGTCAATCCTTCGCTGCGCACCGTACTGGCATTGGCATGCATCAAGCCAGCTTGAATGCATTCACCAATGACATAGCCCGGACCACCCGCCGCCTGAAATTGGTTGACATCTGCGCTGCCATTGGGGTAGACACGCGCCAGCAGAGGCACCACATCGCTCAACGCAGAAAAATCATCCCAGTCAATCACGATACCAGCCGCACGCGCCACAGCCACCCAGTGGATCAAATGATTGGTCGAACCGCCAGTCGCCAGCAGCGCTACCATGGCATTGACGATGCAGCGCTCGTCTACCAAACGGCCAATGGGCATGAATGTGGACGATGCGACACCTGTGATGCCCAGCAGTGTGCGCACCGCTTCTCGGGTGAGCCCTTCGCGCAGGCCTTCATGGGGGTTTACAAATGCAGCCCCTGGCACATGCAAACCCATGGCCTCCAAAAGCATTTGGTTACTGTTGGCTGTGCCATAAAAGGTGCAAGTACCCTGCCCGTGGTAAGCGGCAGACTCAGCCGCAAGCAGCTCTTCGCGTCCCACCAAGCCTTGCGCAGCGCGCTCGCGCACAGCCGCTTTGTCTTTATTTGACAGCCCGCTGGTCATGGGGCCCGCAGGCACAAAAACGACTGGTAAGTGGCCAAAATGCAGCGCTCCAATCAAGAGACCGGGCACTATTTTGTCGCACACGCCCAGCATCAATGCCGCATCAAATACGTCATGGCTCAGGCTAATGGCAGTTGACATGGCAATCGCATCGCGGCTAAACAAGCTCAGCTCCATACCCGCTGTGCCTTGCGTTACCCCGTCGCACATGGCAGGCACTCCCCCTGCCACCTGCGCGGTTGCGCCGTGCAAACGGGCTTCGCTTTTGATGGTGTCTGGGTAATGCTGGTACGGAGCATGCGCCGAAAGCATGTCGTTGTATGCATTGATAATGCCAATATTAGGCACTTTGGCTGCGTTAACTGGTATGCCGACTGCACGGGAATTAGCCAGCACTTTGTCATGGCTGGGCATTGCGGCAAAAGCGTGGGCCACGTTCGCACAACCAAGTCGCGCTGCGCTATTTTGTCTGCTAGCCATCACATCAAGTTGGGCCAAGTAGGCGCTTCGCGTGTTGGCGCTTCTCTGTGCAATGCGTTGCGTGACTTGCGCCACCTTAGGATGAAGCGGTGAAAAAATGAGTGGCATGATCTGAGCGCTGGCAAAAAGAGCCGAACTTGTAATTTAATTACAAGCAATAGTACTATGAATGGCTCTCGTCTGCCACCCCAAGCGTTACCAACTGGTTACCAAAGCACGTACCACACGGATTCAGGCATAAAAAAACCTGCGCAGTGGTGTGGCGCAGGTTTTTAAAAAATGGGGCTTTTACTGCAGCGTGACTTCTACACGGCGAGCCGCAGCGCCCACACCAGCTTTGATATCTTCGGGTTTTTGAAGCACCACAGAGTCTTCGGCTACACCTGCAATTTTGAGCAAATCACGCACAGCAAAAGCGCGCTCTTTGGCAACCAGCTTGTTTTTTTCAGGGTCGCCAGTGTTGTCGACATAGCCGCTGATCACGGCTTTTTTACCCGCTTTTACGCCTGCAATCACGTCTTTCAGCGCTGCAGCACCGTCTGTAGCGAGCTCAGCCTTGCCAGATGCAAAGAAGAACTTCACCACACCCGCCTCCACCACCACGCTTGCGGAGTCCGCTGCCGCTTGCACAGAAGCTGGCATGGCCGCATCTGATTTAGCACTTGCCACAGCGCTTGACCCTGCTTTAGCCGCCTTGGCTGTTTTGTTCTTTTGGTAAATACTCAAACCAATGACCAAACTGATCACCAAAGCAATCACACCAAAAATCACGCCCATTACAACGCCCGTACTTTCATCATCCTGCGAAAACATCTTGAAACTCCAAATTATGCAATCCTGTATTGTAATTTGTCTGGCGCTGCTTGGACTGCCCTATACTAATTTGCTATGACAACTGAACATTTTGACCTGATCATTGTGGGCGCAGGTCTATCGGGTATCGGCGCAGCCGTGCACTTGCAGCGTGACCGCCCGAAGCACCGCTTTGCGATCCTAGAAAGCCGCGCTGCCTTGGGCGGTACTTGGGATTTGTTTCGTTACCCCGGGGTACGCTCAGATTCGGACATGTACACATTGGGGTATGCGCACAAACCTTGGACGGATGCGAAAGCAATTGCCGATGGGCCCGCAATTTTGCGCTATTTACAAGACGCAGCACGGCAAGCCAGCATAGATAAATACATTCGCTATGGCCATTGCGTCAAAGCAGCCGCTTGGTCTTCGGCCAAAGCCCAATGGCTGGTCGATGTCTCGGTCGATGGCGTGGCCAAACAACTTAGCTGCAACTTCTTGCTGATGTGCAGCGGGTATTACAACTATGCACATGGCTACACCCCCGATTTTCCCAACCTAGCGCAATACAAAGGTCGCGTGGTACACCCACAGCAATGGCCAGCTGATTTAAACACCCAAGGACAACGCATTGTGGTGATTGGAAGTGGTGCTACAGCGGTTACCCTTGTGCCAGCGCTCGCAGCCAATGCAGCACATGTGACCATGCTCCAACGCTCGCCTACCTATGTGGTAGCACGGCCGTCGCAAGACCGAGTATCGAATTGGCTCAACCAATATTTACCAAAAAAATTAGCATACGACATCAGCCGTTGGAAAAATTTACTAATGGCTATGCTCTTATTCAACATGAGCAAGTGGAAACCCGATTGGGTTAAAAAAGCACTAGTGACCGAAGTTCAAAAAGCGCTTGGCCACGATTTTGATGTTACTCAGCACTTCACCCCCAGTTACAAACCATGGGATCAACGCGTATGCCTCGTGCCAGACGGTGATTTTTTTACCAGCCTGAAAAACGGCAGTGCCTCCGTCGTCACCCAGCATATCTCGCATTTCACCGAGACTGGCATTGCGCTCAAGTCAGGCCAAGAGCTGCCCGCAGATATCGTGGTAACCGCCACTGGTCTTGAGCTGCTCATGCTTGGCGGCCTAGCGCTCACTGTAGACGGCATTGCTGTAGAAATTCCCTCCAAACTAAATTACCGTGGCTTGATGCTCTCTGATGTGCCCAACATGGCCTATGTGTTTGGCTATACCAATGCGTCTTGGACTTTACGTGCTGACTTGACCAGCGAATACCTGTGCAGACTCTTGTCTACCATGGCAACTAAAGGCTACAAACAATGCACTCCTCGCATCACGGATATGGCCATGGAGCAGCATCATTTTGTAGATTTCAGCTCTGGTTATTTTCAGCGTGCGTTGCATTTATTGCCCATGCAGGGCAGCAAAAAACCTTGGCGACAGTATCAAAATTATTTTTCTGACATAGCCAGCCTGCGCTGGGAGTCTATCGACGATGGCGTAATGGAGTTCAAACTTTGAATACAGCGCTCAAGCTGCGTGCGCTAGAAGAAGCACCCTGCCGAGACCCTGCGCCGATGCTGGACAAAGTACTGCACGACTGGGGCGGACAAGAAGATTTTTGGGTCTTTGGATATGCCTCCTTGATTTGGCGACCCGAGTTTGAATACCTTGAAAAGCGCATGGCTAAAGTCTATGGCTACCACCGTGCTTTGCACATGTGGAGCCGTGTGAATCGGGGCACATTTGACAACCCAGGCTTGGTATTTGCCATGCTACGCGGTGGCAGTTGCGAGGGCATGGTATTCAAAGTTTCAGCATCTTACGGACACGAAGTGCTAGCAAACTTATGGCAACGAGAAATGCCAACTGGGGTGTATGACACGCCGTGGCTTACATGTCAAACTGCACAAGGCACAGTGAAGGCTTTGGCTTTTACTTTAGACAAGAATAGCCCCAATTTCACGGGTAGTTTGCCTGATGCGCAGTACCGGCGCATTTTCAAAAACGCTGCCGGTCGGTATGGCACAACCCTTGATTATGCCGAACAAACGTATGCAGGTTTGTTAGCGGTGGGCATCCGCGACCGAGCGCTGGAACGGCTTTTAAAACTCACTGCCGCGCAGTCCGCACATTCAAAGGCATAGCCATGGGGTGGCTGCACCTAAACGGGTTGATGTCTAGTCCTCCACGGCGTGTGTAGCGCGCATACACACTAAGCTTGGCGGGCTTACAACGCGCCATGATGTCGGTATACATGCGCTCCACACACTGCTCATGAAACTCATTGTGGTTACGAAAGCTCACAATATAAGCGAGCAAACCCGCTTGGTCAATTTGCGGTCCACTGTAGGCGATTTGCACGCTGCCCCAATCGGGTTGGTTGGTCACCAAGCAATTGCTTTTGAGTAAATCACTGGTCAAAATTTCGGATACGGGTTTTTCATGTGTGGCGGCTGTCAATAACTCTGGTCTAGGCACATAATGGGCGCAGTCAATGTCCAGCCTGTCAATACTCAGGCCTTGCGGCTGCTCTATTTTTTGCAGTGCAAATTGCTCGGGCAGCCATAGCTGAACGCCCACCTTAGCTGGCTTGCCCCACGCCGAAGTGCCAATGTCTTGTGCGATACGGCTGCGCACTTCCTCAGAGTTGTCAAAAACTGTGTTGTTAAAGCTGTTGAGGTAAAGCTTGAAACTTTTACTCTCGACAATACAGGGGCTTTCGCAGGGCACATTAATTTGAGCGATGGCTACTTGTGGCTTGCCGCGTGCGTTGAGCCAGCTCAGCTCATAGGCAGTCCAAAGGTCCGCGCCCATGAAGGGAAGGCTACGGTCTGCACGAATGCCAATCTCGTCACGTTTACTTTGGCGCGGCAGGGGAAACAACAATTGCGGGGCATATTGGTCAACATAGGCACTGGATTTACCTAGTTGCGATTGGCTTGGTAAAGCTGGCACAAGCGCCAATGAATCAGTCCGCGGCATGTTCAAACGCCTTTGCAGGCTCCGCCATAAAAGGAATCATATGGCCTAGCAACTGGTCAACTACGCCTTGCGGCAGATCATGTCCCATACCATCAATACCAACCAAACGAGCCCCAGGAATCCGCCTTGCCGTATCTTCACCATGGCCAAACGGCACCAGCGGATCGGCACGGCCGTGTAACACCAAAGTAGGCGCTTTGATCGACTGCAAATGTGCCGCACGGCCAGTGTCGGCCACAATGGCCATGAGCTGGCGTGCTGCGCCTGCCGGGTGGTAGCTGCGCGCTACGCTAGCCAATGCGCGTTTGCGTAATTCTGTAGGGTCCGTCGGATAGCCTGGGCTTCCAATGGTTTGAAACACCTGTACCACACGGTCTGCCACATCGTTAGGAGCGTGGCTCTTAGGGCGGCTCAAAATAGCACGTGTTGCAGCCCCACTGGGTCGTGGCAAGCCTCGTCCGCCCGATGAGCTCATGATGCTGGTCAAACTTTTGACGCGCTGTGGTGCAGTAATCGCCACGCGCTGGGCAATCATACCGCCCATACTCGCGCCTACGATGTGGGCACTGCTGATCCCCAAGGCATCTAAAACCCCAACAGCATCTCGCGCCATATCCTCCAAGCTGTATGCTGCACGTTGTTTAAATCCCAGACGCTGCTTGATCGTCGCCCAAATCAAATTGGGTGTCCCCAAATGGTCAAAAGACTGACTCAAACCAATGTCGCGGTTATCCAAGCGCACCACCCGAAAACCAGCGGTATTAAGCGCCTGCACCATAGACTCCGGCCATCCGGTAAGCTGGGTGGCAAGCCCCATGATCAACAGCACAGTCGGACGCTTGTCGCCCACAATCCCAGTGTCTTCAACTTCAATATCAATATTGTTTGCTTTTATTTTCATAGCGTATGGTGACCATTTGACAGTGACATTGACTGAAATTATAAAAAATTATATGAACGCCCGTTCACGCAACCATTTGGTGGCAATCCATTTTTCACCCGCAATCACTGGTGCGCCGCCGTGCAAAGATTTGCTCGACGGATGCGCTCTGTCATAGCTAAAAAACACTGCATTGCCACGCTTAGGGGCAACCTCTACCCCCACATCAGGAAAGGTAGTACCCCCGCCTTTTTCGGGTTCATTGAGGTAGACAATGATTGTTGCCACGCGCTGCCCACCCCGCTTAATGATAGTGGGAGTGCCAGGCTCTTTAGGGTCAAAATAATCGTAATGCGGCTTGTACTCTGTGCCGGGGCGGTAGTGCAAAATTTGTAAACCTTCACCATTTTCAATGGGCCAATTGGCCAGCTTAGCCAAGCGCCGCTCCAACACCGCCACCACATCGATTTCGTCGCGCTTGAAGAACATGCCGTTACTGGTTCGGTCGGCGTTAAGCTCTTCGCCACCGGTTTTGGTCTCTACCGTGAGCGATCGACTCATGCGTGGTTTGGCAGCTGCAATTAAAGCCTCACACTCTTGGTCAGACACGACATTTCCAAACACCACGATATGCGGGTTACGCACACTGGAGAGCACATGTACAACGCGGTCGCCGCAGTCAAGGTGCAGCGGAGAATCCTGCAAACTGGGCACAGGCAATGTCAAAAGTGGTGGGAGCTCTTGTTCTTTGGTTTTGGTGATCGGAATGCCTGCCAAATTGGCTTTGAGTGTGGTCTCTAGCGCCTCCGTTGCAACCTCTTCCCTCCATCCAGCATCCACCATTGACTTCAACACGGCCTCGGCAGGAAAGCCGGATTTTGCCTGCGCCACAATCCACTCACGCAAATCATTTGTAATCGTTTGGGTCATATCTGGATGTCCTTATTGGTTGTGTTATGGTTTCAAACGGCGGCGAAATACGAGACGATCAGCCGTAGAGGCTGCTGCATCAAACGCATAGCCATCCGCAGTGAAAGACTCCAATTTTTTTACGCTGCTGATACGTTTGGTAATGGCGTATCGGGCCATCATGCCTCGGGCGCGTTTGGCATTGAAACTGATCACTTTGTATTGGCCGTTCTTAAAATCTTCAAACACGCACTCTACCACCCGCGCCTTCAGTGCTTTACGGTCAACAGACTTGAAATACTCTTGGCTGGCTAAATTGACCACTACCGGGGTTTTGTCAGCGGCTAGTTGTGTGTTGAGATGCTGCGCAATGCTACTGCCCCAAAACTTGTACAAATTAGCGCCACGCTCGCTGGCCAGCGCTGTACCCATCTCTAGCCGATAAGGCTGCATCCAGTCCAGCGTCCGCAGCAGGCCATACAGGCCGCTGAGCATACCCACATGCTGCTGCGCCCACTCCAGATCGTCAGCGGTCAAAGTTTTGGCATTCAGCCCGTCATACACATCGCCATTGAAGGCCAGCATGGCTTGTTTGGAGTTTTTAGCCGTGAACTTGGGCGACCACGCCGCATAGCGCGCCACATTCAGCGCAGAAAGTGCATCGCTCAAATCCATCAAATGTGCAATATCTTGTGGCGATTTTTGCTTGAGCAACTTGATCAACGCGGCCGATTCTTTGGGGAACTGGGGCAATGTGTGCGGCAGATCAGGCGACACGGGCGTATCGTAATCGAGTGACTTGGCGGGAGATAGCAAAAAAAGCATACAAAAAAGGCTTCGAGTGAAGCCTTGATTATCGGGGATTTAGCGAGGTGTTTGACGCGAATCGACCGCGTTAGTCACCGTAGCAAATCAGCCGTGCAAATCGCCAGCCAATGAGGCCAGCGCTTCCTCGCTAATGCGCACATGCATAGGATAGTTGACATGGTCACAACCGAGCTTGGCTGCGCCGCCGGCTTTGAGCGTGGCTTTCATGGCAGGCGTGAACTCAAAGCGCACAAAATGCACGGCCGAGGTTTTTTCATCGTTTTCGCGGTCTGCGTCTTCATCAGCAATCGCATAGACTTTTTGATGGCCTTCTACTTCCACAAACATATGGTCTTCCACACCAATGAGGCGCGCTAATTCACGTTTGCGCTCGTTCACATCGGGGTATTCAATCAGCATAGTGGCCTTCCAGTTGCTGCCATTGGGCAGCAGAGCTGAATACACCTCAATTTCTTGCGCAATGCCCTCTTCGTCAAAAATCTTCTCAATGCGCAGCATTTCCTGAATTTGGTAGCGCAGCGTGCGCTCGCTTTCAAACTGCATGTTGATGTGCTCGCCCACATGCACACTGCGCAGCTTACGGTGCGCAATCACTTCCGGTTTGTGCGTCTTGCGGTACTTGTGGTAAGCCTCAAGGCTCATGAGGCTGTCGGGGGTGATTTGTCCGGTGAGTTGCATTTTGGTTTCCTATGTTTGGTGGGCGGGCTTAGGTTTTAATTCGGGGGCAGGACTGCCGGACGCAGAGGGCGCAAAAGAATACCGAAAAATACAATATAGAACGAGTCACTTGTTAATTTTTAAAACAAAGTAAACCAAATTAGTATTGATTTAATAGCAATATATGACCATATGACGCTGACATTCAGTAAATTTTTCAAAGAAATTTATATTTGGTATTCTTTCGGTATTCTTTTGCGTCTTTTGCGTCTTTTGCGTCTTTTGCGTATTCTGCGTCTTTTGCGTAACCTTTGCGTCCTCTGCGTCCGGATGTCCGTTTTTTAAATCTTCAAAAAATCAGACCAAGCCATAAGCCTTGCGAACAAGGGTCAGTGGATGCGCCAACTCCGGCGAGCCCAAAGCATTGTTCTCAAAGCCCTGCTTAATATGGTGTCCACCCAGCGGGCAATCTGAGCTGATGAAGTCGGGCAGGCCAGCGGCGGCTGCCACCGAGCCATCGGCGGCTGCGCCAGAGCCCGGGTGCTCGGCCATCTTTTTAAACAAAGGTTTGCCAATCTTCATGGCCTGTGCATGGGTGGCTTTTTTCACGCCAAACGTACCTGCGTGGCCGCTACAACGCTCGTTGGTTTGCACAAAGGTACCGGGCACCATTTTGAGCATTTCCTCCGTTTTCTTACCGATGTTTTGCACGCGCCCGTGGCAAGGAATTTGGTAACTGATTTTGCCCAAGCTCACAGGAAATTCGGTTTTAATCAGCCCGTCGCGCTTGCGCGCCATGAGGTATTCAAACGGGTCCCACATGGCCGCTTTCACCGCTTGCACCGCCGCATCTTGCGGGTACATCAGCGGAATTTCTTGCTTGAACATCAGCGTGCAGCTGGGCACAGCACTCAATATGGCATAACCTTTAGCAGCATATTGGGCCAGCACTGGAATATTGGCTTCTTTGCTAGCGTTCACGGAATCCAAATCGCCCAGCTCTAGTTTGGGCATGCCGCAGCATTTCTCACTGGACACCAACACATAGGGAATCGCGTTGTGGTCCAAAATTTTGAGCAAATCGTGGCCAATGCCTGGCTCGTTGTAGTTCACATAGCAGGTAGAGTAAATCGCTACCTTGCCCGGTGTTTTAGCGCCATTGGTCACCTCAGTGGCCTTCGCCTTGGGGGCGGACGAGCGGAATTTGCGGGTGGCCAGCGCGGGTAGCCATGCGTTTTTGTCGACCCCCAGCACGCTTTCCATGGCGGCGCGGGCAGGCTTGGTGTTGTTCACCGCATTGGCAATTTGCACCACCACGGGAATGCCAGCGAACTGGCCATGCACATCGGTGCTGGCCAAAAACTTTTCGCCCATGCCAACTTCACCTTTTTTGAACTTGATGGCCTTGGCACGCAGCATGGTGTGCGGAAAATCCAAGTTCCATTCGTGGGGCGGCACATAGGGGCATTTAGTCAGGTAACACAAGTCGCACAAATAGCATTGGTCCACCACGGACCAGTAGTCTTTTTTGTCAACGCCGTCCACTTCCATGGTCTTGCTGTTGTCTACCAGATCAAACAGCGTAGGAAACGAGCCGCACAAGCTCACACAGCGGCGGCAGCCATGGCAAATATCAAAAATGCGCTCCATCTCTTTGAAGGTCGCCTCTTCGTTGTAATAATCTGGGCCCTTCCAGTCAATCGGATGCCGAGTGGGAGCTTGCAGGTTGCCTTCGGTTGCCATGTTGTTTCTCTGCCTAGTGGGTGGGGTATCTGTGGAATACGGGATCGGGGACAAGGACGCAGAGGACGCAGAGGACGCAGAGGACGCAAAAGAACAGCCAAAAAATATTTTTATTGCGCCTCTAAAATTGCATTCATCCATTGCAATTTACTATATATTTAATAGCTGAATATGACCATATGACGGTGACATTCAATGTAATTTATATATTTTTCTTCTTTTGGTATTATTTTGCGTCTTCTGCGTAACTTTTGCGTCCTCTGCGTCCTTGTCTTAAAAATATTCAGGCTTCAAAAACCTAAATATCAATCCACCAATTCAGCCAAAGCCTTGGCATAACGGTTGGCGTGTGAACGCTCAGCCTTGGCCAGGGTTTCGAACCAATCGGCGATTTCGTCGTGGCCTTCATCGCGGGCGGTTTTGGCCATGCCGGGGTACATATCGGTGTACTCGTGGGTCTCGCCAGCCACTGCAGCGGCCAAGTTTTGGCGACTTGAGCCGATCGGCATGCCGGTTGCGGGGTCGCCGCACTGCTCTAGCCACTCAAGGTGTCCGTGCGCATGGCCAGTTTCGCCCTCGGCGGTGGAGCGAAACAGCGCTGCCACGTCGTTTTGGCCTTCAATGTCGGCCTTGTTCGCGAAATACAAATAACGGCGGTTGGCCTGTGACTCGCCTGCGAAGGCGGCCTTGAGGTTGTCTTCCGTTTTCGAGCCTTTGAGTGCTGCCATGGTGGTTTCTCCTAGTAGATTAAAAAAATCGTTGGGTTCAACGTGTCTTGAGGTTCAAGGACAAGTTAGAGTATCTCCTCTAAAGCGAATGGTCTAATTGTTCGCTTCTATGCCTCCAATTGTTAATAGCTATGCGACTGTAATTATTGATAGCCTTTATGCCTTGGTTTGCCAAGAGCGCAAGCAAAGTTCAAACGCAGCCGATATAGTTCGATGCATCTTTTCTTCACACCTACCATAGCCAAGCCATGAATCCAACTATTCAACATTTTGCAGCTTTTACCGTGCAGGGCGTGCAGGTGCGCACCAGCAATGCAGCCGAGCAGCTGCCAGAACAAGCCAAAATCGGTGGGCTGTGGCAGCAGTTTTTTAGTGCCCACGGTGCGCCAGCGTCCGCCGTGTATGGCGTGTACAGCGGCTATGAGAGTGACTGGACGGGCGCTTTTGATGTGACCGCTGGCGTGCACGATGCTGCAGGCGATTCGGCCAAGCCAAGTTTGGCTAAGGTGCAGATTAAAGCGGGCCAATATATTGTTTTTCAGGCCAAAGGCGCAATGCCCCAGGCGGTGATACAGGCGTGGGGTCACGTATGGCAATATTTTGCAGTGCCACGCAGTGATTGGCAGCGCTGCTATGCCACCGATTTTGAGCAATATGTGGGCGCTGATGAAGCGCAAGTGTGCATTGGCGTGAGGCCCGCCTGAGCATTTGGCAGCCATGCTTGCATCGCCAAGCGCTAGCGCCGCTGAAAATCGCACCATCACACTGCGAGCTTGGCGCAGTCGGATGCACCGCGTCACTGGCTGGTGAACCAATTTGTATCCCGCTTGCAGGCACTTATTGACTTTTGACAGGCTGGCGATGGCTTAAGCTGCCAAGGCATACATTGCGTGTTGTTTTTAAGTGATAGCTGGCTACTGAAAAGTAGCGTCATTCATT
>JANOYR010000128.1:0-1592 GCA_031428975.1 Polaromonas sp.
CAATGCGCCCACTTTGGCAATCAGTGGCTCGTCTTTGGCAGGTGCTGCCCAGTCCCAAGCGGGTTTGCCAGCGTCGCGCACGAGTTCGTGAATGGCGTTGATGGCTACTTTGCTTTGCTCATGGCCATACACAATGCCGCCTAGCATGATGTCTTCAGACAACTGCTTGGCTTCCGATTCGACCATCAACACCGCCGCTTCAGTGCCAGCCACGATCAAGTCCATGGTGCTGTTAACCAGCTCGGTGTTGCTCGGATTGAGCACGTATTCACCATTGATATAGGCCACGCGCGCCGCGCCAATGGGGCCTGCGAACGGGATGCCGCTGATAGCCAGCGCTGCGCTGGTAGCAATCAGGGCGGGAATGTCGCCAATCACGTCGGGGTTGAGCGAGACGGTGTGAATCACTACTTGCACTTCGTTGAAAAAGCCTTCGGGAAACAAGGGGCGAATGGGGCGGTCGATCAGACGGCTGGTGAGCGTCTCAAACTCGCTGGGCTTGGCTTCGCGCTTGAAAAAGCTGCCGGGGATTTTGCCAGCAGCGTAGGTTTTTTCAAGGTAATCCACCGTCAGGGGGAAAAAGTCTTGACCCGATTTAGCGGTTTTGGAACCTACTACGGTGGCCAGCACCACCGTGCCATCCATGTCCAGCAGCACTGCGCCGCCCGCTTGGCGTGCGATTTCGCCCGTTTCCATTTTGACGGTGTGCTTACCCCATTGGAAAGTCTTGCTTACTTTGTTAAACATTGTCATTATTTGCTCCTATTTGAATAGCGCCTTGTGACCATTTGACGGTGACATATGGCAATTATTCTTTAAAATACACCTAAAGAGGGTGTACAACCCAGCGCGAGCCTCGCGCCAAGGTCAACAGAGTAAAGGGGCAGAACACGATGCCATTCCAAAGGCGCTTGTTAGCTTGTTTAGGCTTGAAAAACCTTTGGAATGACACAGCGTCAGTTCTGAATTTACGCGGTTGAAAAGTTAAATGTTAAAAGAGAAGTAAAAAACGCCTGAGCTATACGAGATAACTCAGGCGCATTTTAGTAAAACGAGAGTTGCATTAAACCCGAAGGCCTAATAAATTACTTACGCAGACCCAATTTGGCGATCAGCGCGGTGTAGCGGCCAGCGTCTTTGCTGCGCAAATAGTCGAGCAGCTTGCGGCGGCGGCTCACCATACGCAGCAGTCCACGGCGACCGTGGTGGTCTTTGGCGTGGGTTTTGAAGTGGGGTGTTAAGAAGTTGATACGTGCGGTGAGCAAAGCAACTTGAACTTCTGGGCTACCTGTGTCTTTGGCGGCGCGGGCATTGTCTTTGACGACTTCTGCGGTGTTAATTGGCATAATTTTTCCTAAATGTACTCTTGGCAAATCATTTAAATTGCCTAAAAAGAGTGGTTTTACTTGCGAACAGTGCGAGGAATCGCTCTGCCGTGCTCTTTGTGTCGGAGCGCCGACCTAGGGTTAGCGCTGTTTTGCAAAGCCTCTTATTATAGCTTTTTATTGGCGGCTTTGCCAATCCTTGAGCCGCTGCACGCCTTGCCTGAGCCTGTCCACGTCTTTCGATGCATAGCACCAGCGCAGCCAGCC
>JANOYR010000129.1:0-19701 GCA_031428975.1 Polaromonas sp.
AGTGTATGGAGTGGAATTGGCCAAAATGTGTATTTTTGAAGAAAAAATGCAGATGTCACCGTATATACGTCATAGTGCGCTACAAATTTAGCAGTAAATACAGCACTAAAAGCATTAGATTTCGGTATTAAAACCTCACCGCGAGCATAGCCAGAGCAGCGTTTTGGCTCTGCCGTCCGACCGATTTGCGGTATGCCCGCCATGAGGGAGCGGCGGGAGAGCCAAAACGCTGCTCGGGCGCGAAGACCAGTCGCACATAAGTACGATGACCAACCGCACATAAACGCGACAGACCAAATGCCACAAAGGCGCTGCCACCGCAATTTACTAGCGCACGATGCCCGTAAAATAGGCGCATATGACTACCACCACCATCTCCCAGACCTTCACCGTCGCCGACATCCGCAAAAGCTTCCTCGATTTTTTTGCCAGCAAAGGCCATACCGTCGTTGCCAGTAGCCCCCTTGTGCCCGGCAATGACCCAACTTTGATGTTCACCAACTCCGGAATGGTGCAATTTAAAGACGTTTTTCTAGGGGCAGACAAGCGCTCTTATGTGCGGGCGGCCAGTGTGCAGGCCTGTTTGCGGGCAGGCGGCAAACACAATGATCTTGAAAACGTGGGCTATACGGCGCGCCACCACACCTTTTTTGAAATGCTAGGCAACTGGAGCTTTGGCGATTATTTCAAGCGCGATTCGTTGCTATGGGGTTGGGAATTGCTCACCCAAGTGTACAAATTGCCGCCTGAGCGGCTCACCGCCACGGTGTATATTGACGACGACGAAGCCTATGATATTTGGCACAAAGAGATTGGCTTGCCCGCAGAGCGCATTGTGCGTATTGGCGACAACAAAGGCGGCAAGTACAAATCAGACAATTTTTGGATGATGGCGGACACGGGCCCTTGTGGCCCATGCAGCGAGATTTTTTATGACCACGGCGATCACATTGCTGGCGGCCCACCAGGCAGTCCGGGCGAAGACGGCGACCGTTTCATCGAAATTTGGAACCATGTGTTCATGCAGTTTGACATGCAAACCGATGGTAGTTTGGTTAAGCTCCCTGCGCCCTGTGTCGATACGGGCATGGGGCTGGAGCGCTTAGCCGCTATCTTGCAACATGTGCATAGCAACTACGAGATCGACATATTTGACGCGCTCATCAAAGCCGCAGCCCGCGAAACAGGCGTGGCGGACTTAGACAACAAATCACTGCGCGTGATTGCCGACCATATCCGCGCCTGCTCCTTTTTGGTGAGCGACGGCGTATTGCCTAGCAACGAAGGCCGCGGCTATGTACAGCGCCGTATCATCCGCCGCGCGATTCGCCACGGTTACAAATTGGGCAAAAAGACTCCGTTTTTCCACAAACTCGTGCCTGATTTGGTGCGTATGATGGGCGCAGCCTACCCCAATTTGGCCAAGCAAGCCCCGCGCATTAGCGAGATTTTGCGCATCGAAGAAGAGCGCTTTTTTGAAACGCTGGCCACGGGCATGGAGATTTTGGACAATGCGCTGGGCTACAACAGCAGCACAGGCGTGGCCAAGGTCAAAACCCTGCCGGGTGAGGTGGCCTTTAAGTTGCACGACACCTATGGCTTTCCATTGGATTTAAGTGCCGATGTATGCCGCGAGCGTGAACTAGAAGTCGATGAAGCAGGTTTTCGCGTAGCCATGGACAAACAAAAAAACCAAGCCCGCGCGGCTGGCAAGTTCAAAATGGACAAAGCGCTGGAATACAGCGGCGCAGGCAATGCCTTTGTGGGCTATGAAAAACTAGAGTCTGCTGCACAAATCGTAGCGCTATACCACGAAGGCACTTCGACATTGGAGCTAAATGCTGGTCAAAACGGAATCGTGGTGTTGGACACCACGCCTTTTTATGCCGAAAGTGGCGGACAGGTGGGCGACGAAGGCGCAATTGTTAGCGGCGGCTCAGGTAACGCGACCATGTTTGAGGTGTCGGATACCCAAAAAATCAAGGCCGATGTGTTTGGCCACCACGGTGTGCTAAGCCATGGCAGCCTCAAGGTGGGCGATACCGTCACGGCGCAGGTGAACACCGCGCAGCGCAGCCACACGGTGCGCAACCACAGCGCCACCCACCTCATGCACAAAGCGCTGCGCGAGGTACTGGGCGACCATGTGCAGCAGAAAGGCAGTTTGGTGAATGCCGAGCGCACGCGCTTTGACTTTGCGCACAACGCGCCAGTAACCGATGCGCAAATTCTCAAAATTGAAACCAAAGTGAATGCCGAGATTTTGGCCAACGCCGCTGCCAGCGCCCGCGTGATGGACATCGAATCGGCCAAGGCCACGGGCGCAATGATGCTGTTTGGTGAAAAATATGGCGAAGAAGTGCGCGTATTGGAGATTGGCAGTTCTAAAGAGCTCTGCGGCGGTACCCATGTGGACCGCACGGGCGATATTGGATTGTTTAAAGTGGTCGCAGAGTCAGGCATCGCTGCTGGTGTGCGCCGCATCGAAGCGATTTCGGGGCACAACGCGGTGGCCTATGTGCAGCAATTAGAGGCCACGGTCAATCAAGTGGCCGCAGCACTCAAAACCCAGCCGCACGAGCTTGCTGCGCGCATTGCACTGGTGCAAGAGCAAATGAAAGCGCTAGAGAAAGAGCTAGCCGCTGCCAACGGCAAACTGGCCGCCGCGCAGGGCGATGAATTGCTTAAAAATGCCAGCGAAATCAATGGCGTGAAATTCATAGCCGTGAAGCTGGCTACAGGCGATAGCAAATCTCTGCGCGATACCTTGATTCAGCTCAAAGACAAGCTCAAAACGGCAGTCATCGTGCTGGCTGTGGTGGAGGGAGATAAGGTGCAACTTGCTGCTGGGGTAACTGCAGACACCGTAGGCAAAGTCAAAGCAGGTGATTTGGTGAATTTTGTTGCTGCGCAAGTGGGCGGCAAAGGTGGTGGTAAACCCGATTTGGCTATGGCCGGTGGCACCGATGCCAACAAACTGGATGCGGCGCTTGCCAGCGTGCAAGCTTGGGTGCAGGCTAAACTGTAATTTTATGCATTCAATATGGCTAATGTCGATGTCATATCGTCATATAGCGCTATTTATTTAGTAGCAATTTAAAAAATCCATAAGGAGACAATCATGGTCGGTTCTACTACATCGAATGGGCGAGTTTGGGGTCTTGCAATCGTGCTGGGCGCTTGGGCGTTGCTTGCTGGCTGTGCGGTAGTCAGTGCTGCGGGCTCGGTGGTTAGCGCCGCTAGCACGGTGGTCAGTGTGGGGGCTTCTGCCGCTGGAACGGTAGTAGGGGTGGGGGCTACCGCCGCTACCGTGGGAATTGGCGTGGCAGGCAAAGCTGCGGACGTGGCCGTTGGGACTGCCCGGGTGGGCGTTAAGGCGGCTGATGTATTGCTAGAGGGCGCTAAGCCCTGAGTAGGGTGCGCTGCTGTGGGGTTTAGCCAGAGTTAGGCACGCTTTACAAACACGGTGTCCCACACGCCGTGCCCCAGTTTGATGCCCCGGTTTTCAAACTTGGTGAGTGGTCGGTAGCTAGGCTTGGTAGCGTAGCCGTCGGTGTGCAAGCTGCTATTGGCAAGCTCTGGTGTGGCTTGCATCACCTCTAGAATTTGCTCGGCATAGGGCTGCCAGTCGGTAGCGCAGTGAATGTAGCCTCCGCTTTTCAAGCGTGAGGCCAGCAACGATACCAAGGGCGCTTGGATCAAACGGCGTTTGTTGTGGCGTTTTTTATGCCACGGATCAGGGAAAAATATGTGTACGCCGTCCAAACTTTGCTCTGGCAACATATTTTTTAGCACCTCGACGGCATCGTGTTGAATGATCCGGATGTTGCCTAGCTTTTGGTCTTCAATGCGCATCAGCAATGCACCCACCCCAGGGGTGTGCACTTCGCAGGCAATGAATCCTGTGTCTGGCAGCACGGAGGCAATGTGCGCCGTGGCCTCGCCCATGCCAAAACCAATTTCGAGTACGATTTTTTGAGGCTTATTGCCTGATATCACAGCAAATAGGTCGTACAGCGCTTCGTTTTTAATAGCAAGTTCTTGGTATGGTAAGAAATACTGCGGGCCCAAATCCGCCAGCGCCTTGTTTTGCCCCACCGTGGTGCGGCCCGTGCGGGTGACGTAGCTGCGGATCGGGCGGCGGATGGCATCTTGGTCGAGGGGGGTGTCTAGCATGGTGCTATTTTCGCATGGGCTTTGGTGGCATCCCGCGCAAGCCAGCCAAAAACCCATGAATTGGGCCCCTGCGTGCGCGTTAAATCTGCCATCGATGCTGCCAGCTTTGGGTTAGAGCATGGAGCAGCTGCGCGGGCGTGCCCGCCCAATGCCCCGCCAGTGGCAAATCCAGCATCTGCGCGGCACGCAGCAATGCGGCACAGGCTTGGGTGGTATCCAGTGCTTGCGCTCCGTTTTGCTTGGAAAGTTTTTCACCGTTACTCCCCGTCACGAGGGGTGTGTGCAGGTATTGCGGCGTTGGCAGCCCCAGCGCGGTTTGCAATGCAATTTGACGGGCGGTGTTGTCGGCTAAGTCAGCCCCGCGCACCACATGGGTGATGCCCTGTGCCGCGTCGTCGAGCACCACCGCCAGTTGGTAACTGAATACCCCGTCGGCTCGCTGCAACACAAAATCCCCCACCGCTTGCGCCACATCTTGCTGCTGCATACCCAGCGCACGATCTTGCCATTGGGTAGTGCTTTTTGCTATTAATATAAGAGCGCTTTGAGTCCAATTTACGGTGACATTGGCATATTTTTCTAAAAATTTGGTGTAATCAAAGCGCCAAGCCGCCGCAGGCGTGTCATGGGCAAATGGGCGCAGTCTGCAAGTGCCTGGATACACCCAGTCTGCGCCGCGTGCGCGCTGCAAACCACGAGTGGCGTACGCAGTGGCGATATCCGTGCGGCTGCAGGTACAGGGGTAGGCCAAGCCTTGTTCAATGAGCTGCGCAAGGCCTGCTGCGTATACTGCGCTGCGTTCAGACTGCACCCACACCGCCGCGTCGCTCAACATGCCCAAATCAGCCAGCTGCCGCAGGATATGTTCTGCCGCGCCCGGCACAGCGCGTGTGGTGTCCACGTCTTCCATGCGCACCAGCCAGGTGCCGCCATGTGCCCGCGCATCCAGCCAACTGGCAAGTGCCGCCACCAGTGAGCCCGCGTGTAGTGGGCCGGTGGGGGAAGGTGCGAAGCGCCCAATGTACGGCATGAAAGAAAGCGGTATTGGACTCTATGCTCGCCAACTAGCAAAAAGCCAAAAAATCTAAGGCTTGAGCATCTTCAAAGCCAACTCCAACCCACTGACAAAGCCGTCTTCTACCCGATGTCCAATACACCAATCGCCGCACAGCCCCAAACCCGTCTTCGCATCGAAGAGGTATTTTTTGCCCAATGGCGTTTCAGTCTTGGCATAGCGCCAGCGGTGCACCTGCGCGTAGCTTGGCTCTGCGCGAATGCCCGTTACCTCAGAAAAAGCCTTCAAAAGCTTGGCTTTAACGCGCTCGTCGTTGTCCTCAAGATGTTCGCGGCTCCAGTCTGCACTGGCTTGCACCGTCCAGCGCTCAAGCGGGTCGCGGGCGGGTTTGGAGGATTCGCGGGCCAGCCACGAGATGCGGTGGTGGGTGCTGCGCGCCGCATTCCATTGCGGGCCGAGCTGCAAAGCAGGCACGCTAGGCGAGACTGGCTGCGCCTCTGGAAAAGCCACCATCAAGGTCCAGCATGGTGCAACAGTGACCTGCGCCAAAGACTTCAGCCATGCCGCATGGTGCTCAGAATTGGCTAAAAGTTCAGCCGCCTGAAAACTAGGAATCGCCACCACGACTTGATGAAAGCCGCCAAAAATCGCGTCTGCGTCGCCTTGCACCGCGTTGAGTGTCCACAGTCCGTCTTTGCCGCGCACGATGCGGTGTACCCGCGTGGCGCTGTGCACACGCCCCGCTTGGCCAAGCGGTAACGCACAAAAGCGCACCAAAGTGTTCATGCCCGGTTGCCCCACCCAATGCGGCTCTGCGTTAGGCAGTGCCGCCGCTGCCTTGCGGCCCGTGGCATCCAGCACCCGCACCGCATTGGCCGCCCAAGGCCGCGCCACGGTGGAGTCTTGGGCCAGCACCCATTGCATCATGGTGCGAAAGCGTGCGTCCCGCACCGTGAAATACTGAGCGCCGTGGTCAAAACTGCCAAATTCGGTCAGGCGCGTGGACATGCGCCCACCCAACCCCGCACTTTTTTCAAACACTGTGACCTCATGCCCCGCTTGCTGCAAGGTGCGGGCGGCGGTGATACCCGCTATTCCCGCGCCGATAACGGCGACGCGTATTTTGGTTTTAGAGCGGCTTGTGGTGGGGCTTTTGGGTGTTGGTTTCATGGTGCTAACTCTACACGCAAAATGCCCTGCCCAAGACTTCATGCTGCGTGTTGCACTATCTTTTATAGCCTTGTGCTTACTTGGTCAAAATAAGCTTACCAAGTTTGGTCGCTTGTAGGGTGTAGACCATGCCGTTGTGGACGATTTCGACAGTTTTTTGCCCTTTGAAAAGGCTCGTGCTTGCGACTGTGGGCATGGTCTCAAGCGGATGTCCCGCGTCTCGAACCCTGTTGGCCGTAGCGATAGCAGGCAAGCGCCGCGCACCCTCCCATGCGGCAGGAGAGAAGGGGTGAGTGTGTTGGGCGGTGGTTTGCATAAAAACTCCAATTGATGGTTAAATCTAAATGAGAATCATTATCATATAGAATATCCGTGTTGGCAAGTGTTGTTGCACAAAAATGTGAACTTTGTCAGCGCACTTAGCCAGCCTTCAGCCAGCGAACCACTGAAATACCTTTTTAGAAAGTTCACTCGATGGCCAATTCACACACCACCACCAGCGCTGACAGTCACTTAGACATTGAAGTGGAGCTTGCCAGCATCGACTGCTTATTGGCGGGCACGTTCGCTTTGATGACCGGTTATGCAGAACACTCGTGCAGCGAGGGCAATACGACTCGGCGCGGACTATTGGCCAAGAAAATCGTGGCCAATTTAGCCTTGCTTGCTGAGCATCCTGGCAATGCGGGAGGCTTGTCGTGCGTGTTTTTAAACTTACAGCAACATTGGCACACCATGGTTTGTTTGGATGCGATGGAATACCAAAATTCAGGCGCATTGCCTGCCACGGGCACACCAACTGCGCTTTGGCTGTCAGCGCACCACAGTCTGCAATAGGCCGTGCATACGTGGTAACCACTATGTAATATCCAGCATAGCAATAGGCTTGCGCAAGACTTACGATTTGCGCTACCACCACTTTATTGCTATCTGCCATGAAAAAATTAGCTAACTACAGCGCACACACACGATTTATTACCCCTGCCTTCGTGGCACTGTGCAGTGCAGGGCTTGTTCAGGCGCAAGTCAAAGAGGCCGACTGGCCGACACAAACCGTCAAAATTATTGTGCCGTATGCAGCGGGTGGCACCACCGACATTGCCGCGCGGATCATGGCGGTGGAGTTCAGCAAGCGCTGGGGGCAGTCGGTGCTGGTAGACAACCGACCCGGTGCATCGACCCAAATTGGCACCGACTTGGTTGCCAAATCCAAAGACGGCCACACACTGCTGATGACGGCATCGCCATTTGCGGTGAATCCTGCGCTGTTTGCCAAGCTGCCCTACGACACCTACAAAGATTTTGCCCCGATCACACTGGTCGTGCGCAACGGCTTGTTTTTGGTCACCGGAGCCAACCAGCCCTACACAGCGCTCAAAGATTTGATTGCAGCGGGCAAAGGTGGTAACACCGTCAGCATTGCCTCGCCAGCCAACGGCAGCATGGCGCATATGACCGCAGAGCTGGTGGCCGACCAGCAAAAACTCAGTCTTTTGCATGTGCCCTACCGTGGCACGCCTCCGGCCATGGTAGATGTTATTGGCGGCCAAGTGCAGTTTATGTTTGACAACCCCAGCAGTTCGTTGCCTTTGATCCGCGATGGCAAGCTTAAGGCGCTGGCATACACTGGGCCACGCCGCTCAAAAGCGATGCCCAGCGTTCCTACCATGTCTGAATCCGGTATGCCAAATTTTGAAACTGTCAATTGGTTTGGTTTGCTAGCCCCCAGCTCTCTGCCAGAAGCGGTTGTCGCGCGTATTGCCAAAGACAGCACCTCGGTCTTGGCGCTGCGCCCAATCGTAGACCGATTCGCAAAAGAGGGCGTAGAAGTAGGCGGCATATCGCGCGAGGCATTTGGTGCATTTTTGGCCTTAGAGACCATTAAGTGGGCCAAAATTATCAATACGCGGAATATCAAGGCGGATTAAATTTCAAGTATTCTCCGCGCTTGCATGGTGCAGCAAGGATTGCTGAGTAGTGCGGCTTTGTAGTTTGTCTAGCCACCAAGCCAGAGCCAAGCCGGGGGCTTTGGGCGCTGTGCTGCGCCATGCATAGCTCAGTTGTGCCGTAGGGGGGGTGTTTTCGGTGCGTTTGCGCACTAAACGGCCAGTCTCTAAATAGGGCTGCGCCAAGTACTGTGGCAAATAGCCTGCGCCAAGGCCTCGTAACTGCGCTTCTAATTTGTCTGCCAAACTCGATACCGTGAAGACGCTTTGGCCCGTCAACAAGTTCACGCTCAAGCCTTGGCCTTGTGGCGTGCTGTCTGCCACGGCAACTGCACGGTGCAGTGCTATTTCGGCTTGGCCTAAGGGCTCTGCGCATTGCGCCAAAGGGTGGTGGGGCGCTACTGCAAACACAAAGGGCATATCGCCCAGTGGCTTGCTGGAAATACCCGCTACTTGGTTGGGCTCAGCCACTGCGCCTATTGCCAAATCTGCCCGGCCTGAGCTGAGGGCTTTCCACGTACCCGAGAGGATTTCCGTTTGAATTTTAATTTCCGTGGGTGGGTTGGGTGCAAAAAAAGCGTCGCACAGCTCCAGCACGGTGCGCATGCACAAAATCCCCTCTACTGCAATGCGCAGCTGCGGTTCCCAGCCTGTGGCCACCCGCTTTACCCGCTGCGCAACTGCGTCCAAATCGGCCAAAATACGGCCTCCGTGCGTGATCAGCTCCTGTCCTGCGGGCGTGAGGCTGGCGCGGCGGCTGCTGCGGTCAAACAGCAACACATCCAAACTGTCTTCAATCTGGCGCACCCGGTAGGTCAGGGCGCTGGGCACTACGCCTAGCGCGCGTGCGGCGGCAGCCAAAGAGCCGTGCAGCGCCACAGCTTGCAGCATGGCAAGGTTGTCGGGGGTGAGTAAACTGCGGGTAGAGATTTTATTATTCAAAATAATTGAACCTAATCGTCATTTAAAACTAATTGATTTGATGATACATCGGTTTTATATTCAATACATGGCAGCCAAGAGCAGCGTTTTTGAAATCGCTGTGCACGTTGGCTGATGTATTATTTTTATTGATTCAAAGGATCTGTATGTTGACTTCTCTTCAAAACCCCTTGGCCTTGGTAGGCCGCCTGTTGATTGCCCTGATGTTCATAGCCGCTGGCTGGAGCAAAATAGGCGGTTTTGACGGCACGGTGGGCTATATTGCCTCTAAGGGCTTGCCGCTGGCCACTTTGGGCGCTGTGCTGGCGATTGTGGTTGAGCTTGGTGCGGGCTTGGCTTTGGCGCTGGGCTGGCGCACCCAATGGGCAGCCGTGGTGTTGGCTGGTTTTACAGCAGTGGCCAGCGTGATCTTTCATAATTTTTGGGGTGTGCCAGCAGAGCAGGCCATGACCCAGCAGTTGATGTTCTTTAAAAATGTAGCCATCATCGGTGGTTTGCTAGGTTTAGCGGCTTGGGGCGCAGGCGCTTTAAGCCTTGACGGTCGCCGCAAATAACAAAGCCAAGCCACTTTTAAAAACCATAGGATATTGCCATGATCACCCTGCGCGCCTCCCAAGACCGCGGTTATGCCGACCACGGTTGGCTAAAAAGCTACCATTCGTTTAGTTTTGCTGGCTACCACGACCATGCGCACATGGGCTGGGGCAATTTGCGGGTGATCAACGAGGACCGCATTGCACCGGGAACGGGCTTTGGCACCCATGGCCACCGCGACATGGAGATCATCTCGTATGTGCTATCAGGCGCAATTGGGCACAAAGACTCGATAGGCAATGCCGCCAGCATTCCCCCTGGGGATGTGCAGCGCATGAGCGCTGGCACAGGCGTGCAGCACAGCGAATTTAACCACGCACCTTCTGAGACGACCCACTTTTTTCAAATTTGGATTGAGCCCAATGTGCGCGGCATTCCCGCCGGATACGAGCAAAAAAGCTTCAGTCAGGCTGAAAAGCAAGGGATTCTGCGTTTGGTGGCCTCACCCGATGGTGCGCAAGGCAGTGTGACGATCCATGCCGATGCCAAAATGTACGCAGGTTTGTTCAGCGGCGACGAAGCGGTGCAATTGCCGCTTGACCCAAACCGAAAAGCCTATGTGCATCTGGTGCGTGGGGAGCTTGCGGTGAATGGGCTATTGCTTAAAACAGGGGACGCAGCCAAGATTAGTGGCGAGTCTTTGCTGAACTTGGCTTTGGGTAAAGATGCGGAGGTCATCGTTTTTGACCTCAGCGCTTAAAACCACCTCAATTATCCATTTTGGCGCGGCATTTGGCTCATAAATCCATATGAAAAATAGGTCATTAGCGCAATACAGTATTCATAATATGCTATTTAAAATATAGCATCTACAGATTTTAGCGGTCAACGCATGTGTTGACCATTTGTAACGCCATTTCAAGGAGAAATTCATGGCAAAAGTAGCAGTTGTTTACCATTCAGGTTATGGCCACACCCAGCGTGTGGCCGAGTTTGTGGCCAAGGGTGCCGCGGCCGACATCGTGGCCATTGATGCCAACGGTGAGCTCACCGAAGCGCAGTGGGCCACGCTGGATGCGGCAGATGCCATCATCATGGGCAGCCCCACCTACATGGGCATGGCCAGCTGGCAGTTTAAGAAATTTGCCGACGCCACCAGCAAAAAATGGTTCACCAGCGCTTGGAAAGACAAAGTGGCCGGCGGCTTCACCTGCTCTGCCAGCCCCAGCGGCGACAAATTGTCTACCCTGCAATACTTCATCACTTTGTCGATGCAGCAAGGCATGATTTGGGTGGGCCAGCCCTCACTCAACGACGGCAACATCAACCGCATCGGCTCCAACAGTGGTGTGATGGCGCAAGTCGGACCGACTTCGCCTGCTGCCGATATTCCACAAGGTGACTTAGACACCGCAGAAGCCTACGGCAAGCGCGTGGCAACGGTTGCCGCTAAGTTGCGCGCTTAAATGCACGCATAGTGGGGGATTGCTCCCCCGCGCTCAAAAAAACGCGCTTTCGGCGCGTTTTTTTATGTCAGTAAGCAAGTCTGGCCAAACTGCGCAGTTCCTCGGGCGTGGTGCTGGGCAGCCCAAAATACTCCAAATACGCAGGAATTTGCTCAAACAGCATGTCGGTGCCAATTTGCACCTTGCAGCCGCGTGCCATGGCCGCCGCCAGAAAAGCCGTGGTTTCTAGGCGCATCACTACCTCGCCCACGAAGGTGCTCGCTGCGATGCGTGATACGTCCATGGGCAGCGGATCGCCTTCGTTCATGCCCATGGGTGTCGCGTTAACCACCACGCCACAGCCCGCAGGGTCGTTCGACCCCGTATGCACCTCTAATGCAGGGTAGTGCTTTCGCAAACGCTCGGCGAGTGCAGCGCAAACGGCCGTGTTCACGTCAAAGAGGCGCAGCGCCGCCACGCCAGCCGCGGCCAGCGATGCGGCAATGGCGCAGCCCACGCCGCCAGCGCCCACGACCAAGACGCGCGCGCCCTTGAGCACCACGCCTTTGCGCAGCATGCCGCGCACAAAGCCTTCGCCGTCAAACATGTCGCCTTGCAAGCGCCCGTCAGGCAGGCGGCGCACGGCATTGCATGCGCCAGCGATGGCCGCAGCGGGCAGCAGTTCGTCTACCAAGTCCACCGTGTGCACTTTGTGCGGCATGGTGATTAAAGCGCCCCGAATATTGGTCAACGTGAAAATGCTGCGCAGAAACGCAGCATAGTCCTGCGTTTGGCAACCCATCGGCACCACCACCGCATTGACCCCCGCTTTTTCAAACCACGGGTTGTAGATCATGGGGGCTTTGAAGCTGTGGGTGGGAAAACCGATGTGGGCGATCAGCTCGGTGTGGCCGTTAATGTGCATAAATACTATAAAATTTGTAGCGTAATATGACCATATTACGCTGACATTGGGTTAAAAATCTTAAAAAGAGTACGAAAAGTGGCTACGGCTGCGCTGGCTATTGCCAGCTGCAATCAAACCGCTTTGGCAGCTGCCACGCCAGCGCGCAATGCCTGCAGGTAGCTTTCTGGGCCAAAGCCGCAAATTTGGCCTTTGACAATCTCGGCAAACACCGACTTGTGGCGAAACTCTTCGCGGGCGTGGATATTGCTCATGTGCACTTCCACAATCGGGCAGGTAAGAATGGCCAGCGCGTCACGAATACCATAGCTGTAGTGCGTCCAAGCCCCTGCATTGATCAGCACCGCGCCCACGCCGTCGCGGTAGCCTTGGTGGATGCGCTCACACATGGCGCCCTCAAAGTTGGTTTGGTAGCACTCCATCTCCACGCCCAGTTCTTTGCCCAGTGTGACCAAGCTGGCGTTGATTTCGTCGAGCGTGATCGTGCCGTATTGTTTGGGGTCGCGTTTGCCAAACATGTCGTGGTTGATGCCGTGGAGCATGAGGATTTTCATAGGGGTTCCAGTGTTAAAAAAGGGTGATTCAAGGGGTTTGTGTCATCACCGTTTGGCCTTTTTTGGCCGCTAGGGTAATCGCTTCGGTGATGCGCAAGTTTTCTAGTCCATCGCTTGCGCTGACAAGTGGCGCAGCTTCGCCGCGCACCACCGCACCGAAATGCTCCATTTGCAGGGCAATAGGGTCTTGGCGCTGCATGGGCACGACCGATTGCTCAAAAGGCTTCCACCACGAGCGGTCTTGGACGCTGGCGTAACATTTGAGACGCATGGTGGGAATCGACAAGCTACCGTTTACCCCGCTGACCACATAGCAGTCTTCGTCGTCGTAGCTGGGGTAGGCGGTGTTTTCTTGTGAGGTTTGTTCCCAGCTTTTGGCACTGGCCGCAGTGTCACTGAGCATGAAAGTGCCCAATGCACCACTGGCAAAGCGCAGATTGATGGCCACCGTGTCTTCTACCGCGAAACCACGCACGGCATGGCTGGTAAATGCTTGCACCGCCACAATGTCACCGCAGAGCATGCGCAGGTTGTGCACCTCGTGGATCATATTCAGCAAAATGGGCCCCGCGCCCCGCTCGCGCCGCCATGGACCGTCAGCAAAATACACATCGGGTTTAAAAAATGTGGCGCTGCCAGTGATGGCGACCAGTCGACCAAGCTGGCCCGACTGCACCACCTCCCGTGCTTTGGCCATGATGGGGCTGTGGGCCCTGTGGTGGCCAATCAAAATTTTTGCGTGGTGCTTTTCAGTAGCATCGACCAAAATTTGCGCCTCTGCAACCGTGGGGGCGATCGGCTTTTCTAGTAAACATGGCAAGCCCGCTTCAATGCAGGCCATTGCGTGCGGCACATGCAAGACGTTAGGAGTGGCTAAGACAATGCCGTCGGGCCGGTCACGAGCCAACAAGTCTTCTAAGCACGTATACCAAGGCACGCCTGCCGCTGCGGCTATTACCGCAGCGGCAGGCGAAGGGTCAACCACCGCACACAGCGCTAGGCTGGCGCTTGCGCGCACAGCTTGTATGTGCGCTTGGCCGATATAGCCAGCGCCAGCGACTGCGATGCGGGTTTTGCCCATCTGCTTTCTTGTACTTATTTGCGTTTATTTACGCAGTTTAGCCAGTTCAGCCAACAGTTCTGTCACCGTGCCATCGCCCACATTGGCGGCATATTTGGTAATTACAGGCGTCATTTTTTGCACCAATTTGCCCACCTCAGCTGGAGAAAACTCGCTAACGGTCATGCCACCTTTTTTCATATTCTCCAAAGCGGCAGCCACTGCACCGCGCGATACTTCGCGCTGGTATTTGGCCGACTCTTGGGCGGCCTCTTGCACAATGGTTTTTTCAGCAGCGCTCAGGGTGTCCCAAAACTTCTTGCTCATTAAAATCGACTGGGGGTTGTACTGGTGGTTGGTCAGGGTTACATACTTTTGCACTTCATAAAACTTGTTGGCATTGATCACCGAAATTGGGTTTTCTTGGCCGTCAATGGCTTTTTGCTCGAGTGCCGCATACACCTCGGGAAACGGCAGAGGCGTTGGGTTAGCGTCCAATGCCTTAACCCAGTCCACATTGATTGGGTTGGGAATCACGCGCAGTTTCAGGCCTGCAATGTCTTCCACCTTGGTGATGGCGCGTTTGCTGTTGGTGATATTGCGAAAGCCCAGCTCGTAGTAAGCCAAGCCCACAATGCCTTTTTCTTCTAATTTGCCGTGCATTTTTTTGCCAAACGGGCCATCCACTACAGCATCGGCTTCTTTGGTGTTGGCAAACATAAACGGGAAGTCATAGACCGCAAAATCTTTGACTTGGCTAGCCAAGATGCCAGAATTCATGGATACCATTTCCAATGTCCCGCCTTGCAGCGCAGATACGTTGGCTTGGTCGCTGCCCAGTGTGCCGCCAGGAAACAGGTTGACTTTGAGTTTGCCCGCAGACTTGATTGCAACTATCTCTGCAAATTTTTCCATACCCGTTGTGACGGGGTGGCCTTTAGGGTTTTGCGTGGCGAACTTGATGGTTTTTTCTTGCGCATAGGCCATGCCAAAAGCAGCAACAGCAACCGATGCGGCTAAAGTTTTAAGAATCAGACGTTTCATAATTGTCTCCAATAGATTGAACACAGTACGCACATTAAAAACAAACGGCATGGCGTACCAAGCACACCGATTGTCGAAAAATTGAGCCTTAGCCTGCCAGCCAGCGTGCTGGCCATATGACGATTTGAGGGAATAACACCATCAAAAACATGAGTGAAAACTGTGCCAACATAAAGGGCATAACCCCCTTGGTGACTTCGTCCATGCTGACTTTACCGACGCCAGCCACTGTGTTGAGCACCGTGCCCACGGGCGGCGTAATTAGGCCAATGGCATTGTTGATGATGAATAGCACACCAAAATACACCGGATCAATGCCTGCGGCTTTGATGATTGGCATGAAAACGGGGGTCAAAATTAAAATAGTGGGGGTCATGTCCATGGCTGTGCCCACCACCATCACAATAATCATGATGACAAACATTAGCAGCTTGGGGCTGTCAAGAAAAGGCTGCAATAGCGCAATCAACTGGTCGGGCAGTTGCGCCACGGTGATCAGCCATGCCGACACCATAGCCCCAGCTACCAAAAACATGATAATGGCGGTGGTTTTACCAGCAGCCAAAAACAAACCAAAGAGTTGGTTGAACTTCAACTCTTTGTAGATGAACATAGACACCGCCAGCGCATACACTGCGGCTACTACAGCCGCTTCCGTCGGGGTAAACACACCAAACTTCAAGCCCACAATCACGATCAATGGCATGCCCATTGCAAATGTGGCCTCGCGCAGTGCCTTGAGCACCTCAGCTTTGCTTTTGCGCGGTGGCGTGGATACTTGCTCTTTGCGCGCTACCCACCACCAAGTTAGCCACAAAGAGCCTCCCAGCAGGATACCTGGCACGATGCCTGCTAAAAAAAGCTTAGAAATCGACACATTGGCAGCCACACCAAAGATTACAAAGCCAATGCTGGGCGGGATGATGGGGGCGATGATGCTAGCAGCCGAGATTAAACCTGCTGACCGTGCTTTGTCGTGGCCTGCAGCCACCATCATCGGCAAGAGCAGGGCGGCAAGTGCGGCTGCATCCGCAACAGCCGAGCCCGATAGCGCTGCCATAATGACAGCAGCGGTGATGGCTACATAGCCTAAGCCGCCACGCACGTGGCCTACCAAAGCCAGTGCAAAATTCACAATTCGCTTAGACAGACCGCCCGCGTTCATGATCTCGCCCGCTAGCATGAAAAACGGCACTGCCAAAAGCGGGAAACTGTTGGTGCCTTCAATCAGGTTTTGCGCCAAAATTTGCGCATCGAACATGTTCATGTGCCACATCAAAGCAGCGCCACACAAGAGAAGCGAGAAAGCAATCGGTATGCCCAGCGCCATAGCACCCAGCAAAGACCCCAAAAAAATCAGAATAGTCATGGTTTGTTCCTTGGGATTCAGTGCTGCGCTTGTGTTGCAGAGCGGGTGCCACCGTGTGGCTGCTCCTCAGACTCTTGTATGCCTACTAGCTCGCCTTCGGCCAGCTGTCCACTGACCAATCGCCAAAATTGGTAAAGCAAAATCACCGCAGCGGAAACGGCAAATACCACCCCGCTGGCATACAAAATGCCCATAGGCACTTCCATCACCGCGCTCGTGGAGGCCATATTGATGACGGTTTGATCCCATGAGCCTTTGAAAATTAACCAGCAACAAAATAGCATCAATACATAACTAGCAGCAAGACACAGCTTTTTGCCTCCCACTGGTAAGCGCGATACCAATGAGTCCGTGCCTAGATGGCCACGTTCATTCATGGCAATAATGGCACCCAAAAATGTCATCCAGACAAATAACCAGCGCGAAAGCTCCTCTGACAATGTAAAGCCAGAGTTGAACCCGTAGCGCATGACGACGTTACCAAACACCAAAACAACCATCAGTGCCAGTGCAAAAACCAGCAAGACGGCTAAAAATTGGCAGTATCGGTCGATGAGTTTTTTTACCATATGGTCTCCATGTATTCAATTGACTAGGCAATGCTATAAATGTACGAACTGGTTAGTTTTATATAAATCAGGGTTTGTACTTATTTTTGAACAAAACGCAGCACCATTTCAACGACGCTGTTCCGCCGTGCTTGCACTGCTTCTGGGGCGGCCATGTCTTGTTTGAAGATCAGGCCAAACGTGTGCTGATTGGAGACATTGAAAAAAGTCAAAGCCGAAATCGACGCATGGATATCGATAGGGCTTAAGCCGGTGCGAAAAGCACCTTCGGCGACTCCGCGTGCATAGAGCTTGTCAATGGCAGAAATTGCAGGCACATTCAGTTCTTGTATCAGAGCGCTTTGCGCCAAGTAGTTGCCGCGTTGCATGTTTTCAGCCATCACCAAGCGCACAAAGTCTGGATTGCCGTGGTGGTGGTCAAAAGTGAAGGTAACCAAGCGTCGCAGCGCTAGCTCTGGGGCGAGGTCTTCTAAATGCAACTGTGCCTCAATGCTGCGCATGCGCCGATACGATTCTTCGAGTACGGCCAGATACAATTTTTCTTTGCTACCAAAATAGTAGTAAATCATGCGTTTGCTGGTTTGGGTAGCGGCTGCTATGGCATCGATGCGAGCACCGTCAAGCCCTTTTTCGGCAAACTCTTGTGTCGCCACTTTCAAAATCCCCTCTACTGTGCGTTCGGGGTCATTGGTGCGCAACGGTCTAGCGATTTTGTGTATTACGTTGGAATGTACTAACTGGTTCATACCATGAGTATATACCTCGATCATGTACGGACATATCGGGTTTAACCTAGCATGGATGCGCCATGTGCGTCATCGGCATACAGCACACCGTCGGCCTGCAGCTGGGCAATTTCGGCAGTGCTGTAGCCTAAGCTGGCAGCAATGGCCGCATTGTCTTGCCCCAAAAGCGGCGCGGGCCCACTGGGTGTGGTGTCACAGTCCGAGAAGCGAAAGGGCAGGTTGGGCAGTTTGATGCGCCCAGCGGTGGGGTGGTCTTGCTCAATCACCATGCCGCGTGCCAGTGTTTGCGGGTCGGTCAGTACTTGGTCGATGCTTTGCACCGGCGCGGCAGGCACTCCCGCCGCATCCAGCGCGGCGCAACAAGCCGCCACCGTTTGCGGCGCAGTCCATGCTCGCACTTTGGCCAAAATAGTTTGGCGTGCCGCATTGCGGCCTGCGCTGCTGTGCAGCGAGGTGTCGGCTGCATAGGCATCGCCTCCGATCAGGCGGGCGAGGCTGATCCATGTGTCGGTCATTTGCGCGGCAATGACCAAATAGCCTCCTTGGGCTGCAAACACGCCATACACCGTGCTTTGCGGCAGGTCGTGCCCTGTTTGCACGGGCAATTCGCCACTCAAAAGGTAGCTTTGCGCCGCAAAATCATGCATCGACACCATGCAGTCATACAGCGCAATGTCAATATGCCGCCCGCGCCCGCTTTGAACACGCCCCAACAGCGCGGCGCACACAGCGGCCACACCGTGCATGCCTGCATACATGTCGGCAATCGGCATGCGAAACAGCGGCGGCGGCTCGCCCGGCATCCCAATCAGTGACATTGCGCCGCTTTTGGCCTCGGCAATCAGGCCAAAGCCGGCGCGCTGTGCATCAGGCCCTGTATGGCCATAGGCCGAGACTGAGCAATACACCAGCTTTGCATTGCGCTGCGAGAGTGCGGCGTACCCCAGCCCTAGCTTGTCCAAAGCGCCGGGGCGGTAGTTTTCCACAAACACATCGGCGGTGTCGGTCAGTTTGTGCACCAGCGCCAAGCCGCGCGGGTCTTTGAGGTTGACACACAGCCCCTGCTTGCCCATATTTTGCTGCATGTAGTAGCCGCTTTGGCCATTGACTTGCGTGGGGCTGGCCCGTCCAGCATCGCCCTCTGTGGGGCGCTCCACTTTGATGACGGTAGCGCCCATGGCACTCAATGCGCGCGAAATATGGGGGCCAGCCAGAAAATGGCTGTAGTCGATGACGACGATGCCTTGCAGCGGAAGATTGTTGGTACTGTGGGTCATTTTATGAAATAAATTATGCGAATGTCATTGTCAAATGGTCATATTTTGCAATAAATTACATAGCAATTATTTGAGCATTCTGTCTGTTACGGGTGGCCACAATTAGGCCGCCTAGGAATCATGAGTCGGTGTTCGCCGCGTTGCACCACCTGTCCGTGTTGGTTGATCAGTTCGGAGGGCAAAATCACTATACCCCAGCCTGGGCGGCTTTTGGAGGCGCGAAGACCCGTAACGGTGAAGCTGACGTGCACAGTGTCGTTGATTTTGAGGGGCAACAAAAAATCCCAAGTCCAACCCAGCGACATGCCGGGGTAAAAGCGGTAGTCGCTTTGTGTTTTCAGGCTGTCCGCAATCGACAGGCCAAACAAACCATGCGCCACCCGTGTGCCAAAAGGCGTGGTTTTGGCATAAGCCTCGTCGGTGTGCACGGGTGTAAAGTCGCCCGTCAGCTCGGCATAGGCGTTGATACGGGCCTCGGTAACGGTGTAAGTGGGGCTGGTGCAAACATCGCCCTCCGATGCATCGTCCCAGTATTTTTCGGGGTTTTGCTTCATCTTTATGCTCTCGGGTTAATAGCAATGTATGACGGTATGGCGGTGACATTGGCCTGAATAAGCGGCGGATTCAAGGTAAGACTGGGTGGCGGGTTTCATGGGGAGAGTCGCTTTTCTAGGCCTTTGATGCAGGCCACTAGGGTGTTGTTAACAGGGGTGGGCACAGCGTGGCGCAGACCCCAGCGCACGACAGCGCCGTTGATATAGTCCACCTCTGTGACCGAGCCTTTTTCAAGGCTTTGCAGCATCGATGCCTTGAAACTGGGGGGCAGGTTGAGCGACGCTTTGTGCCAAGCCTGCATGGGGTCGGTCGTCAGCAGTGCAATGCCTGCCGCCTTGGCCACGGCCATGGCCTCTGCCACAGCGGCCAGCGCA
>JANOYR010000130.1:0-3668 GCA_031428975.1 Polaromonas sp.
ACGCGCGGCTGGCCACGGTGAATTTACCAATTTGCAGCATGTCGAGCCCGCCGGAGATTTCCTCCCACACCGTGTGCTCACCTGCCAAATTCTCACGCGACTGCTCCACAAAAGCCATCTTCACGGTTGGGCCCACCAGCACTTCACCAGAATCTGGCTTTTCAACGCCATTGATCATACGAAACAGCGTGGACTTGCCTGCGCCGTTGGGTCCAATGATGCCCACAATCGCGCCCGCTGGAATTTTGAAGCTCAAATCGTCAATCAGCAGCCTGTCGCCAAAGGCTTTAGACACATTTTTAAACTCAATCACATTCGCGCCCAAGCGCTCGCCCACGGGGATGAAAATCTCCTGCGTTTCATTGCGCTGCTGGTATTCAATGCTGGAGAGTTCCTCAAAGCGTGCAATACGCGCCTTGCTCTTGGCTTGGCGACCCTTGGGATTTTGGCGCACCCACTCGAGCTCTTTCTTGAGCGCTTTGGCACGGGCATCTTCGCCTTTTTTCTCTTTTTCTAGGCGGTCGGTTTTTTGAATCAACCAGTCGCTGTAATTGCCTTTGTAGGGAATGCCAGAGCCACGGTCCAGCTCCAAAATCCACTCGGCGGCATTGTCCAAAAAGTAACGGTCGTGGGTGATGGCCACCACGGTGCCAGTAAAGCGCAATAGAAACTGCTCTAGCCAATCCACCGACTCGGCATCCAAGTGGTTAGTAGGCTCGTCTAGCAGCAGCATGTCGGGCTTGCTCAATAGCAAGCGGCACAGCGCCACACGGCGCTTTTCGCCACCCGACAGATGCTTGATCATGGCATCCCACTCAGGCAAGCGCAGCGCATCAGCAGCAATGTCGAGCGCGCGGCCATCGTCGTCGCCCGCGGCTGATATCACCGCCTCTAGCTGTGCCTGCTCTGCGGCCAGCGCGTCAAAGTCTGCGTCTTCTTCGCCGTAGGCGGCATACACCTCTTCTAGCCGCGCCTTGGCCGCTAGCACAGCGCCCATGCCACCCTCCACCGCTTGGCGCACCGTGTCTTCAGGATTCAAAATAGGCTCTTGCGGCAAGTAGCCAATATTTAAATTCGGCATCGGCGTGGCTTCGCCTTCAATATCCTTGTCAAGCCCCGCCATAATTTTGAGCAAAGTAGACTTGCCCGAGCCGTTAGTCCCCAGCACACCAATCTTGGCCCCGGGAAAGAAAGACAAGCTGATGTCCTTCAAAATATGACGTTTAGGCGGCACGATTTTGCCAACCTTGTTCATGGTGAATACGTATTGCGCCATTGCTGTGATCTATCTGTAAGTCGTGACTGAAAGTACCGCGAGAAGTGCAGTAGACGTGTATTATCGCCGCTATGGGATGCAATATGCGACAATACACCCCGTAGTCCACTCCAGTTTGGTTCTACACCAGCCTTCTGCTGGCGTGTGTTGAGCGACTTACAAGCTCCAATGCACACTTTTCTCCTTTGACTCTTTCATGATTGGCTGCTTGCGCCTTGCAATGCAGAGAAATGGGTCTGAATAACGCGCTACGGCGCTATATGATGAACTTTGACGAATTGGGCCTTGCACCGGCCCTCCTGAAAGCGGTGCTCGAAGAAGGCTACACCACGCCTACCCCTATCCAAGCGCAGGCGATTCCTGCTGTGCTGGCGGGGGCTGACTTATTGGCTGGAGCCCAAACGGGCACTGGCAAAACGGCAGCATTTACCCTGCCCATGCTGCACAAGCTGGCCATGAGCCGCAGCACGCAAAACAAATTTGGCGGCACAGGCATCCGCGCGCTGGTGCTCACGCCCACGCGCGAGCTGGCAGCGCAGGTGGAAGAATCCATCAAAACCTATGGCCGCCACCTGCAGCTAAGCAGCACGGTGATTTTTGGCGGTGTGGGCATGAACCCGCAAATCAACAAGCTCAAGCGCGGCGTCGACATTGTGGTGGCCACGCCTGGGCGCTTGCTTGATTTGTCGCAGCAAGGCTTTTTGGATTTGAGCACCGTGCAAATGCTGGTGCTTGACGAAGCCGACCGCATGTTGGACATGGGCTTTATCCACGACATTAAAAAAGTGCTGGCCATGCTGCCTGCGGGCAAACAAAGCCTGCTGTTCTCGGCCACCTTTAGCGACGAAATTCGTGATTTGGCGCGTGGGCTGCTCAATAAGCCACAGTCGATTCAGGTAACCCCGAGCAACACCACGGTGCAGCGTATCAGCCAAACATGGCATTTGGTGGGGCGCGGCAAGAAAAAGCCGATTTTGGCGCACATCATCAATGAACACAATTGGAGCCAAGTGCTGGTGTTTACACGCACCAAATTTGGTGCCAACAACGTGGCCGAATTTTTAGAAAAGAACGGCATCAGCGCCATGGCGAAGCACGGCAACAAGAGCCAAGGCGCACGCACACAGGCGCTGGCTGGCTTCAAATCAGGCGAAATCAGGGCACTGGTAGCGACTGATATTGCAGCACGCGGCATTGACATTGACGACCTGCCGCATGTGGTGAACTATGAAATCCCCAATGTGAGCGAAGACTATGTGCACCGCATTGGCCGCACGGGCCGCGCTGGCAAAGAAGGCCAAGCGGTGAGCTTGGTAAGCTTGGACGAAGAAGGCTTTTTGGCCGATATTGAAAGTTTCACCAAACAAAAAATCCCGCGTGTGGACATCCCAGAATTCTTTCCAGAAGACGACGAGCGCGCAGAACCTATTGCCATGGGCCGCCAAACCATTTGGGGTGGCTTGGGCAAAGCGCCTAGCCGCGATGTGATGGCTGCAGCGGCCAAAAATGCCCGCACAGAGATGCTGCAGCGCGTGCGCGACAGCCGCGCGGCCAACCCCAATGGCGGGCGTGGCGGGCAAGGTGGTGGCAGAGGGCCCGGCGGCCAAGGCGGGCAACGTGGTGCTAACGGTGGTGGTGGTGGTGGTGGAAGCCAGCGCCCCTCGCAAGAACGCCAAATGCGCCAGCAAGCACCACGCCAGCAGTTTCCGCGTCAAGACCCGCGGCCTGACCAACGCATAGAGGCGCAAGCGCCGCGAGACGGCTACTCCAATTTTGATGCTGAAGACAACCAGTCGGATCACCAAGAGCGCCAGCACCTGCAACGTGATAACCTGCACTTACAGTCACGCGCCTTGCCCGGTCGTTCGGGTGGACGATCTGGCGGCGGTTTTGGCGGTGGTGGCAATCGCGCACCCCAAGGTGGCGGTGAGCCAAACCCCATGCGCACCAGCGTAGACAACTTGGGCGCTGGACGTGGACGAACCGGCGGTGGTGGTTACGGCGGCGGCGCAGGCGGTGGTCGAGGCCGAAGCAGCGGTGGCGGCGGATTCAACTCTGGTGGTGGAAATGGAGGTGGTTATGGCGGTGGTAATCCAAACAGCCCAAGCGGCGGACAGCGCCCACGCTCACGCAGCGGCGGTGGTGGGGGCAGAGGCGGCAGTGGCGGCGGCGGAGCCCCGCGTGGCCCTGCTGGCGGGGGCTACGGGACTGGTGGGTAAAGAGCTCTTAACGCTCTTACTTGACGACCCAGCGTACTCTGCGGTGCACAGCATTGGCCGCAGGGCCAGCAGCATTGCACACCCTAAGCTGACGCAGCATACCGTTGATTTTGCGCAGCTCAAAGAACTGCCAGCCTGCGATGACGTGTTCATCGCGCTGGGCACCACCATCA
>JANOYR010000131.1:0-29725 GCA_031428975.1 Polaromonas sp.
ACGCAGCCAAAAGCTCAAATACCACGTCCAAACCAGCGGCCGCAGCCTGCACGCACAGGAAATTCAGTTCAACGACATCCGCACCACCCTGCAAGCGCTGATCGCCATCTACGACAACTGCAACAGCCTGCACACCAACGCGTTTGACGAAGCTATAACAACACCCACCGAAGACAGTGTGCGCCGGGCGATGGCCATCCAGATGATCATCAACCGCGAATGGGGCTTGGCGAAAAACGAAAACCCTTCTCAGGGTTCGTTCATCATCGAAGAGCTCACCGAGCTAGTAGAAGAAGCCGTGCTCAGTGAGTTTGAGCGCATCAGCGAGCGCGGCGGCGTGCTAGGCGCTATGGAAACCGGCTACCAACGCGGCCGCATCCAAGACGAGAGCATGCACTACGAAATGCTCAAACACACCGGCGAGCTGCCCATCATCGGCGTCAACACTTTCCGCAACCCCAAAGGCGACGCAGTGCAAGAAACGCTGGAGCTCGCCCGTAGCACCGAAGAAGAAAAACAATCCCAGCTCAAGCGCTTGGAGCAATTCCAAGCCCAACACGCTAATGAGTCCCCCGCCATGCTCAAGCGCTTGCAACAAGCGGTGATAGCGAATCACAACGTATTTGACGTGCTGATGGATGCCGTGCGCGTGTGCTCACTGGGCCAGATTACGAATGCACTGTTTGAGGTGGGTGGGCAGTATCGACGGAATATGTGACTACATAGGTAAAATACAATCATGCCCACGATTGCAACCTTCTTTGGAATCATCATCCGCATGTGGCATGATGACCATCCTCCTATGCATATTCATGCGGAGTACCAAGGTTTTGAGGCACTGGTGGCTGTTCAAACGGGCGAAGTTATGAAGGGCGAGTTGCCACGCAAGGTTGCCTCCATTGTGAAAGAATGGTGTTTACACCACCAAACGGATTTGCTAGACAACTGGGACCGAGCGCAGCGTTTTGAACCACTGAACAAAATCCAAGGAGCTGACCGTGATTAAAGTATTAACCTGCCAATCCATCGCTGCATTCACACTTGAATTGAAGTTCTCGAACGGCGAGTCTGGGGTATTTGACGCGAAGAACTACCTAGCAGAAAAACGCGGCAGTCTACTTGATGCGCTCAGGGATCCCAGTTTTTTTCAGCGCTGCTTTATAGATGCTGGGGCTCTGTGTTGGCCCAACGGCTTGGAGCTGTCTGGGCAACGGGTTTTTGAATTAAGCAAACTTTTAGAAACGCATTGACGCGCTCGATTGTCATCTTTTTTGCTTGTATGCATCAAGGAAGCGTATTTTTCTTGGCCATGGCTCACGTCATGATCGATTGACACAGATCAGCTAGCCACCGCCAGTGGCAAATTCAACAACAAATTCTGAGGCTTCACGCGCAGCGTGCCGTCTGCGGCCATGGCTAAGCCCAGATAGACGGGCTTGCCTGCTACGTCGGCACGCATCTCGGCGGGGTTGATGAAATCTAGCTTGAACAGGCTGATTAGGCGCTTCATGCGGGCATCGCCCAAGGGCGCTTGGTTGTAGAGGTCGTTGAGCAGTGCGGTGGATTCGGCATCGAGCCCGATGTGCCAGCGCCATGCCGGGTCTTCTACTTTGCTGAGCGGCTGTATGCGCACCTGTGTGCCGTGAAAGTGCGCTATCCACGCTTCTAGCACTTTGGCCACGGCTTTGAGGGCGCTTTTGGCGCTGCTTAGCTGCAGGGTGAAGACGTGTTGGCCTTGGCCTACTTGGGATGTGAATTCATGGGTCAGGTCTAGCAGCCACTGGTGGCGGTAGCTGGGCTTGGCGGCGCTCTCCCAAAAAGCACCCGCTCGCTCGGGGGTGAGCACCTGCATTTGCGCCTCTGTCAATTGCACCTTGTTTTTCATGAGCATGCGGCCTAGCTCGCCAATACCGCCAGTCTCCGTGGCGTTGTCTAGCGCTTCTAAATCACCGCAAATAATGCGGCCATCGGTGATGGCCACGCGCTGCGGGCGAAACAGCAGCTCGGCGGCGCGCACCACCTGTGCATCGGGCTCACTCTGCAAAATATGCTGCGCAATGGCCTGCACCACAAGGTCAATGAGCAGCGGGGGAATGCGGATACTGCCGCTGCGAAAAAGCTGGGTGTAATAGGCCTCTAGTGTGCCAGCCTGCACCAAACCGTCGCGAAAACGCAGGAAATAGGTGTAGCTCTCGCGGGCATCGTCGTCGCGGATTTTGGCCAATGCGTCGGGCAGCACCGCGCCCAGCGGCTGCTCGCGCAATGCGCCGTGCAGCCTGCGCTCAGCGGGGCAGGACTCGGGCAAAAGAATTAGCTCGGGGCGGTCTAAAAAACTGGCAAAGTAAGCGGCGGTGGGCTGCAAATAGCCATAGGCATCGCACTTTAGTAAATCTAAACCGCTGTGCGGCCAAAAAGCAAGAGACATGGATTAACTATTAAATATATAGCACACTATGACCATATGACGGTGACATTGTGCAAATTTTCTATAAATAAGGCTTGAAGGGGCTTTTCAAAGCGCTCACGCTTACTACCAAGGCAGCTTAGCACCTAGGTAGTCCACAAAGCTGCCCGTGTCAAGCGCTGACAGCCCGTGAATTACGCCTAGTATCTCACTTGCGGCCACATCCGGTGATCGCACGTTGAGCCCCGATTTGCCAAATGGCTTCGACAGTGCTGTGTCCACTGTGCCTGGGTGCAGCGCCACGCAGATGCTGGCTTTGTTGCGCCGCGCCAGCTCTATGGATGCTGTTTTGACGATTTGGTTGAGCGCGGCCTTAGAGGCGCGGTAGCCTATCCAGCCGCCCAAAGCGTTGTCTGCAATGCTACCCACCTTGGCAGAAACCATGACCACCCGCACATCGCCCTGCTGGGACAATAGCGGGGCAAAGTGCTTGAGCACCAAAGCTGGGCCAATGGCATTGATGGCAAAAACCTGGTGCAAATAGTCAGCATCCATATGGGCCAAAGATTTTTCTGGGCCCGCGCCGCCAATGTGCAACATGCCTGTGGCGACGATGATTAAGCGCAGCGGCGTATTACTGCATTGGTCCGCTACCCATTGCGCCGCCTGCACAAGGCTGTCTTCCTGCGCATAGTCGATAACAGGCAAACTGCTGCGCGAGAGCGCCAGCACCTGCGTGTACTGCAATTGGCCGCGCAAACCCTGGGTCAAAGCTGCGCCTAAGCCGCCAGACGCGCCAATGACCAAGGCAGTAGCTGCGTCGGGCGAAACGGCTTGAGAATCAGCAAAAGATGGGTAAATGGAAGGTGTCATCGGGGTTTATCGTTTGGTTGCAAAGTGTAATAGCTGACAAGCTAGGCCACAGGCAAAAAGAGGCTTCGTGCTGCAGTCACTCAAACGCCACACAAATTTGTTATGATTTTCTATGCAAAACCACACCCACAACCACCACACCTCGCAGCCTAGCTTTATTGCCCCTGCCCAGTTTACGGATGCAGACGCGGCACTTGCCCAAGTTCAAAAAATTTACGAAGGCAGTATTTCTCACCTCAAAAGCAGTTTGGCCGCCTTTGTAGCGGGCACGCTGGATGCCAGCAAAGTGCGCGCCTGCTACCCCTTTGTACGCCTGCGCACCCACAGCATGGCGCGCGCCAGCACGGCTAACAAAAAGCTCAGCTACGGTTTTGTGCAGGGCCCGGGCGTGTACGAGACCACCATCACACGGCCTGATTTGTTTGCGGCGTATTTGCGCAACCAGTTTGAGCTGCTGCTGAGTAACCACGGCACGAGCCTAGAGGTAGGCACCAGCGGGCAGCCGATTCCGGTGCATTTTTCGCTGTCGGAACACGACCATATGGAAGGCAACATGCAGCCCGAGCGCCGCGCCCTGATGCGCGATGTGTTTGACCTACCAGACTTGGCCGCCATGAACGACGACATTGCCAACGGCACTTATGAAGCACCCGCAGGCCAGCCCCAGCCGCTGGGCTTGTTTACCGCGCCGCGCATCGACTATTCGCTACACCGCCTGCGCCACTACACCGGCACTGGCACCGAGCATTTTCAAAACTACGTGCTGTTTACCAATTACCAGTTTTATATTGACGAGTTTGTGAAGCTCGGCCGCGAGGCCATGCAAAAACCCGATGGCGAATATATTGCCTTCATAGAGCCGGGCAATGTGGTGACACGCCGCGTGGGGCTACCCGCGCAGGCGCTGGATGCTTTGGGCAAAGAGCCACCGCGCCTGCCGCAAATGCCTGCTTACCACTTGGTGCGGGCCGACCACAGCGGCATCACCATGGTCAACATTGGCGTGGGCCCGGCCAATGCCAAAAACATCACTGACCATATTGCCGTGCTGCGCCCCCATGTTTGGCTGATGCTGGGGCACTGCGCGGGCCTGCGCAACACACAAGCGCTGGGCGATTATGTGTTAGCCCACGCCTATGTGCGCGACGACCATGTGCTGGACGACGACCTGCCGCTGTGGGTGCCAATCCCCGCCCTGGCCGAGGTGCAAACCGCCATGCAGCAAGCCGTGGCACAAGTGACCCAACTGCCCACCAGAGACCTGAAAAAAATCATGCGTACAGGCACGGTAGCCAGCACCGACAACCGCAACTGGGAACTTCTGGGCACAGCCTATTTAACCCGCCGCTTCAACCAAAGCCGCGCCATTGCCCTCGACATGGAAAGCGCCACGATAGCGGCCAACGGCTTTCGGTTCAGAGTGCCCTACGGCACGCTGCTGTGTGTGTCTGATAAACCACTGCACGGCGAGATCAAGTTGCCGGGCATGGCCAACCAGTTTTACCGCAACAGCGTGGACCAGCATTTGCGCATTGGCATGCGGGCGGTGGAGCTGTTGCGCGAAGCAGGCGCTGACCAACTGCACAGCCGCAAGCTCAGAAGCTTTGCGGAGGTGGCATTTCAGTAAAGGACCAGACCCAGACTTTTGTACCCGCTCAGGCCGGCAGGGCTGCCTCAACTACGCGGCTGTCCCCCGGCCTTTGGCCTCCTCCTTGATGCCGCTGCGCTGAGGCAGCCCTACCGGCCTGAGCAACGTCACCGCCCGCTCTTGCGACATCAGCTCGTCAAGCTGCTGGCGGCCCGCTTTGGCCATGCTCATTAGCCGCTCTTGGTCTTGGTGGTGCGGCCACATTTCCTCAATTTGCGCGATGTTGTGCGCCCGAAAACGTGCAACTGACGCCTGCGCAAGGTCGTCACCAACCCCCATCGTCCGCAGCACCTGCGCCGCGCTGGCCAGCGAGGACTCAAAGGTTTCGCGCTGAATCAGCGTGACACCGCGTGCACGCAGCGCATAGTAGTGCTGCACGTTGCGTGCCCGTGCCACCAATTGCAAATGCGGAAAATGCAGTTTGCAAGCATCCACAATTTCCAGCGTTTGCTCTTTGTTATCTATGGCAATCACCAGCACTTTGGCCGTAGCCGCACCAGCGGTGCGCAATAAGTCTAGCCGCGTGGCATCGCCATAAAAAGCGCGGTAACCAAAGCGCATCAAGGCTTCTACCTGCTCAGCATCGTGGTCTAGCACGGTGGCTTTGTAGCCACTGGCCGCCAATAAGCGCAACATAATCTGCCCATAGCGCCCGACACCTGCCACGATGATGGGGGCCACCTGTTGCTCACTGATTTCGTCCATCTTGACCGTGCCGCATTGGGCAAAGCGCGGTATTAGCCATTTGTCGATGCACACCAACAGTAAGGGCGAGAGCAGCATCGACAGTGCCACCGTGCCCACCAGCAAGGAGCCCAACTGCGGCGACAAAATCTTCAAGCCCACCGCTTGCTGAAACACCACAAACGCAAACTCACCGCCTTGCGCCAGCATGAGTATGAACACTGGGCGGTCTTGAAACGCCACCCCCATGGCACGCGCCACGCCATAAATCGCCAGCGCTTTGATGGCCATGAAGGCCAGCACCAAAAGCGCAATCAAACCCGGTGAGCGCAGCAGCACACCAAAATCTATGCTCATGCCCACGGCCATGAAAAAAAGCCCCAGCAGCAAACCTTTAAACGGCTCAATATCGGCCTCCAGCTCATGCCGATACTGGCTATCTGCCAGCAGCACCCCCGCCAAAAAAGCCCCCAGCGCCATGCTCAGCCCCACAAACTCCATCAGCGCGGCAATGGCCACCACCAGCAGCAGGGCAGTGGCGGTAAAAATCTCTGGCGTTTTGCTGCGTGCAATCCAGCGAAACAGCGGGCGCAGCAGTAGCCGACCGCCCACCACAATAGCCAACACCGCCGCCACCGCGCGCCCCGCCTCCACCCAAGCACTGGTCTCGTCGGCATCCACATTGACGGCCAGCAGCGGCAGCAGCGCCAAAATAGGAATTGCCGCCACGTCCTGAAACAGCAAAATTGCAAAGGCCGACTGCCCTGAGGGCTTGGCCAATTCATTGCGCTCGCCCAGTGCCTGCAATGCCACCGCAGTAGACGACAGCGCCAAGCCCAGCGCCGCCACCAAAATCACCGCGTTTGAGGTTTTTAAGCCCAATGTCACTTTAAAAAGGACATATCCTGCTATGAAAAGCAAAGCAACACAAGACAACACCTGCGCCGCCCCCCAGCCAAATATAGGCCGGCGCATGCTCCACAAGCGCTTGGGTTCGAGCTCCAAACCCACCAAAAACAGCATCAGCACCACGCCAAACTCTGCAAAATGCAAAATACTTTGCACATCGGTTACCAGCCCCAGCCCCCAAGGCCCAATCGCCATGCCCGCCGCCAAATACCCAATGATCGCGCCCAGCCCCAATGCTTTAAAAAGTGGCACCATCACCACTGCAGCGGCTAGGTAAATGAGGGAGTTGATCAGCCAAGAGGTGTGTTCCATATATATTCAAATTCAAACGATGCCCACCGCTGTACCTGTCGCGTGCGTAGTATTGGTGAATTCAAGCACGAAGTGCGCAAAATGTAAACAGCTAGGCTAAAAAGGGATAGCATGCCCTCATTTTTGACCAGCCAGTTGCGAAAGCGCACATGACCCATACCCAATTGGGTCAAAAGTGAACGATACCAAATTTAGAGGCCAAGGTGTACTTTGCCCATCCATATTGCCCTTGGGGGATGGGACTCAATGAGAATACCAATGCTATAAAACGCCGCATGGGGTGTTTTATGGCTTGGCTTTGAAACCGATTAAAGCTTCTACAGACGCACTTCGTGCTTGAATCCACCCTTAGCCTGCAACGCGCGTGCTTATTTCAGCCACAATTTGCTACAATTGTGGTAACTCTTAAAAACCAATTATGTCTACCGTTTCTATGCGCATTGATGCATCTTTGATTTGCGCTGCCCGCGCAGCGGCCAAAGCAGAATTTCGCACCGTGCAGGGGCAGGTGGAGTTCTGGGCCAAGGTGGGCCGCGCCGCGCTAGACAACCCCGATCTGCCGGCCTCCTTTATTGCAGAAAGCCTCATGGGCATGGCCGAGCCACGGGACGACAGCACGCCCTTTTTACCCCGCAGCCACACCAGCGCCTTGCCAGCATGAGCTGGCAAGTACAGCAAACGCGGCGCTTTACCCGTGTTTACAAAAAGCTGACCAACACCACGCTGATTGCCGACACTGACGATGCCGTGGCCATTGTGGCCGACAACCCCGATGTGAGGGAGCGCAAAAAAGGCGATCTGGCCGAGCTGTGGGTGCACAAGTTTCGCAGCCAAGGGCAACTGTACCTGCTGGGCTACACACGAGCGGACGAAGTGCGCTTGGTCTATTTGGAAGCGATGGGGCCGCATGAAAACTTTTACCGAGATTTGAAGCACTAAATGCATGGCTGCTAAGGCTAGACAAGTGCATACGAGAGTAGCCAGCGGGCTTATTTGGCCTCTTTTTGTAAGCCCATTGTGGTCTTTTGGGCGCACACTGTGGGTTTTGGCTGTTAGCAGTAATGGCATTTTTTAATTTTCAGGAGTTATCCCATGAGCCGTGAAGTTGTTGTTGTCAGTGCTGTGCGTACCGCTATTGGCACGTATGGCGGTAGCCTTAAAGACATTGCGCCGATTGATTTGGCATCCGCTGTGGTGCGCGAGTCGCTGGCGCGGGCGCAGGTGGCGGGCGCTGATGTGGGGCATGTGGTGTTTGGCCATGTGGTGAACACTGAGCCGCGCGATATGTATTTGTCGCGGGTGGCGGCGGTCAATGGCGGTTGTGCCGAGGGCACGCCAGCGTTTAACGTCAACCGCTTGTGCGGCTCGGGCTTACAGGCCATTATTTCGGCCAGCCAGTCGATTCTTTTGGGCGATGCCGATGTGGCCATTGGCGGGGGCGCTGAAAACATGAGCCGTGGGCCCTACGCATCGCTAAGCGCACGCTGGGGCGCACGCATGGGCGACAGCAAAATGGTCGACATGGTGGTGGGCGCACTGCACGACCCGTTTCACAGCATCCACATGGGCGTGACAGCGGAAAACATTGCTGCCAAATGGGGCATCAGCCGCGAGCAACAAGATGCGTTGGCAGTAGAAAGCCACCAACGCGCCCAACGCGCCACCGAAGAAGGCCGCTTTACAACGCAAATTTTGCCGATCATGCTCAAAAGCAAAAAAGGCGATGTGGCCTATGCCACCGACGAGCATTTTCGCCCCAACTGCAAGATGGAAGACATGGCCAAGCTCAAGCCAGTGTTCATCAAAGAAAACGGCACGGTCACCGCGGGCAATGCCTCGGGCATTAACGATGCAGCCGCTGCCGTGGTGCTCATGGAAGCTGGCGCGGCCAAAGCACGCGGTTTGCAGCCTATGGCACGCTTGGTGGCCTATGCCCACGCAGGCGTAGACCCTAAATTCATGGGCATTGGCCCTGTGCCCGCGACCCAGCTGGCGCTTAAAAAAGCAGGGCTGAGTGTGCAAGATTTGGATGTGATCGAGGCCAACGAAGCCTTTGCCGCCCAAGCCTGCGCCGTTACCCGCGATCTGGGGCTAGACCCGGCCAAGGTCAACCCCAATGGCTCGGGCATCTCGCTAGGTCACCCCATTGGCGCAACAGGGGCCTTGATTACCGTCAAAGCCTTGTATGAGTTGCAGCGCATTGGCGGGCGCTATGCTTTGGTGACCATGTGCATTGGCGGTGGGCAAGGCATTGCGGCGATTTTTGAGCGTGTGGGCTAATACCCGTTTTGCCCATCGAAGCAGCGCAATCCATTGACGGATCAACATGGGTTTAACCAAGCATTCCAACACAGGTCTAAGCCCAGCGCGGTGGGCGCTTGTGTTGGGTTACGCGGGTTTGATTCCGTTTGTGGCTTTAGCACTTGCCGTATGGTGGCTAAGCCCCGCTTGGGGCGCCAAATGTGCTTTCGGCCTACTGGCTTACAGCGCCACTATTCTTAGTTTTGTGGGCGCAATCCATTGGGGGTTGGCCATGCGCGACGCAAGCCCTTCCCCTGGTTTGCTGGCTTGGGGGGTTATACCCAGTTTGATCGCCTGGATCGCCCTGCTGCTGCCAGCCCCTGCGGGTCTGTGGCTCGTCTCCATCGCTTTGTGGTTGTGCTTTGCCGTAGACCGCCGGATTTATCCGAAATTTGGGCTGCAATCCTGGCTGGGCATGCGCTTAAGGCTCACTGCCGTTGCCAGCATATGCTGCAGCGCAGTGGCTCTGGCGTTAAACTCAAGTCTTATTTCACTTTGACAGCCAGTTCCCCCATGCCCACTACCAACACCGCACAGCGCCCAGAGCTGCCCGACCACCTGAGCGTAGACCCGCGCAGCCCACACCATGTGGCTGCCATTTTTGAGCACGATATTGGCATCACCCTGAACGACAAAGAGCGCGACGATGTGAGCGAATACTGCATCAGCGAAGGCTGGGTGCGCGTGCCCGCTGGCAAAACAGTGGACCGCAAAGGCCAACCCTTGCTCATTAAGCTCAAGGGGTCTGTGCAGGCTTTTTATCGGTAGGTAGTGAGCGCCCACCAAGCTGCCAGACTCAGTGTGGTGGTGCTACTTCAGCGCAGCGGCATCAAGGAGGAGGCCAAGAGCCGGGGGACAGCTGCGGAGCTGAAGTAACGCCGCCGCACTGAGTCCATACAAAAGTCAGCCAGATAAACGATCACTCCACCGTCACAGATTTCGCCAAATTCCGTGGTTTGTCCACATCCGTGCCCCTTGCGCACGCGGTGTGGTAGCTGAGCAATTGCAGCGGCACCACATGCAAGATGGGCGATAACGCGCCGTAATGTTCGGGCATGCGGATGACGTGCAGGCCTTCGGCATTTTCTATTTTGGTGTCGGCATCGGCCAACACATAAAGCACGCCGCCTCGGGCGCGGACTTCTTGAATGTTGCTTTTGAGCTTTTCTAGCAAGCTGTCGTTGGGCGCAACGGTTACCACGGGCATGGCACTGGTTACCAAGGCCAGCGGGCCGTGTTTGAGCTCGCCTGCGGCATAGGCTTCGGCGTGGATGTAGGTGATTTCTTTGAGCTTCAAAGCGCCTTCTAGGGCAATAGGGTAGTGCAATCCTCGTCCTAAAAAGAGAGCGTTTTCGCATTTGGCAAAGTCGTCGGCCCAGGCGATGATTTGTGGCTCTAGCGCCAGCACGCTTTGCAGGGCTACGGGCAGGTGGCGCATGGCGACTAGGTGTTTGGCTTCTTCTTCGTCGCTTAGGCGGCCCTTGGTTTGCGCCAAGGCCAGCGTCAGCAAAAACAAGCCCGCCAGCTGGGTGGTGAAGGCCTTGGTGGAGGCCACGCCAATCTCGACCCCTGCGCGGGTGATGTAGGCGTGTTTGCATTCGCGCACCATGGCGCTGGTGGCCACGTTGCAAATAGTGAGGGTGTGCTCCATGCCCTGGGCGCGGGCGTGTTTGAGGGCGGCCAGTGTGTCGGCCGTTTCGCCCGACTGGGTGATGGTGACCACCAAGGTTTTGGGGTTGGGCACGGAGTCGCGGTAGCGGTATTCACTGGCAATTTCTACGCTGCACGGGATTTTGGCGATAGATTCGAGCCAATACTTGGCCACCGAGCCACTGTAGTAGCTGGTGCCGCAGGCCAAAATCAAGACGTTGTCAATGGCTTTGAAGGTACTAAAAGCACCATCACCGAACAATTCTGGCGTGATGGCCACCACGCCCTCGAGCGTATCGCCAATAGCGCGGGGCTGCTCAAAAATTTCTTTTTGCATGTAATGGCGGTAAGGCCCCAGCTCGGCTGCGCCGCTGTGCACGTTGACGGTTTTCACCTCGCGTGTGACGGCTTTGTAGTCTTTGCCAATCACCCAGTATTTGCCCAGCTGCAAATCGACCATGTCGCCTTCTTCTAGGTACATGATCTGGTTGGTCACTCCTGCCAAGGCCATGGCGTCGCTGGCCAAAAAGAATTCACCTGCTCCCGCATCGGTGCCCACGCCCAAAATCAGCGGTGAGCCTGCGCGCGCGCCAATTAGGCGGTGCGGCTCGTCTTTGTGCAGCACGCCAATGGCGTAGGCGCCGTGCAGCTTGGCGGTGGCGGCTTTGACCGCCTCAAACAAATCTCCGTCGTAGAGCGAATCAACCAAATGGGCGATCACCTCGGTGTCGGTTTGGCTGAAAAATTCGTAGCCCTGCACTTCGAGGTCTAGCCGCAAGGATTCATAGTTTTCAATGATGCCGTTGTGCACCACGCCCACACGCGGGGCACGGGGGCTGAGGCCTTCAAAGCTGGCAAAGGTGGATTCGGGCACCGACGATGGGCCCGCGCTGAAATGCGGGTGGGCGTTGTGCACGGCAGGCACGCCGTGGGTGGCCCAGCGGGTGTGCGCTATGCCGGTGTGGCCTTCAAAAGCAATGCCTTGGGCTGCGTCAGCCGCAATTTGCGCATCTAGCTCGGCCACGCGGCTGGTGGTGCGGGCGCGCTTGAGGCCACCGCCGCTTTGCTGGGTGTGAATGGCCACGCCGCAGGAGTCGTAGCCGCGGTATTCAAGGCGTTGCAAGCCTTGCACCAGAATAGGGACGATATTGCGATGGGATACTGCGCCGACGATGCCACACATGGTGTTTGCTCCTGAGTTGATGGGCCGCTTCAAGGGTTTGAAGCAGCATGGATGCGACTGTATGCCTGTCGGTGAAAAATATCTCGTTGAAATTTCGCTGAAATTGACATTAAATTTCATTAACATGATAATTTGATTAAATATTTCATATTTAACCAATAAATGAACCATTTATCATTCATAGATTTCGACACCACCGATCTGCGCATCCTAGACCAGCTGCAAACCGATGCCTCGCAAAGCAACCAAGCATTGGCCGAAAAGGTGCATATATCGCCCCCCACCTGCCTGCGCCGCGTCAAGCGCTTGGTGGATGCGGGCGTGGTGGAGCGGCAAATTTGCCTGCTGAACCCGCAAAAGCTCAAGTCCATCACGGGCAGTGGCTTAACCGCCATCGTAGAAGTCAGCTTGGTGGCGCAAACCGAGGAACTGCTGGCAGCTTTTGAGGCACGCATCGCGCCCGAGCAGGCGGTGGGGCAGTGTTACCGCGTAAGCCCAGGGCCCGATTTTGTATTGGTGGTGAACACCGCCGACATGCAGGGCTACCACGCACTGGCGCAGCGGGTGTTTACCTTTGACGCGCAGGTGCGCAACGTGAAAGCCTTTTTCAGCGTGTCGCGCAGCAAGTTTGCGCCGCGTTTGCCTATCTTTTAGGGCTATGTCACGGTGCTATGGTCATAGCTTGCTATGTATTTTGTGGTGTTTTTTGAACGGTTGTGGCCTAGCTGGCGTTGGTTAACAAGACATCCATGCGCCAGCCAAGCCCCAGCGGAGAGCCTTGTGTGCGGGATGGAGAAATTCTGGGTGATCCGCGCGGAACTAAAGCCAGCCGACTACTCAAAAAACCGCGTGACCTCACACAGTATTTATCCATCCCGCACACAAGGCTAGGCCGCAGCCCACCCACAATGAGCGAAACGCATCACAATCCACAACTTATAATTAAAAAGGCCAATGTCGCCGTAAATTAGACATAGTACGCTACTAAAAAATGAGCAAACCCGCCTTTTCCCGCCCCCAAGCCATTGCCATTTTGCACTTCTTGGGGGTCATGTTTGGTGCAAACCACATTGCAGCGCGGATTGCGTTTGACCACGGCGTGGGGTTGTCGGTGGCGGTGCTGGTGCGCTCTGGGGTCACGGCCTTGGTGCTGCTGGGCCTTGGGCGGCAAAGCGCCGGGCGTGCGGGCGCTGGCCTTCATGGGCATTATCTTGATTGGCTTGGCGTTTGCGCTCGATGCGCCCGACCGCTTGGCGGGCGTGGCCACAGGCGCACCCGCTGCCAACATCGAGCCCATAGCCGCGCTGGTCATGGGCTGGCTGATTTTGAACCAAGCGCTCAAAGCCTCCCAAATAGTCGGGGCTTTGATTGTGATGGGCGGTATTGTTTTGCTGGCTTCGCAGCCCAGGCGTTAGGCGCAACAAAGAAATCCGACAAAACCTAAGCCCTATAACCAACCTAAGGATCTGCCAATTACCATTTCAGACATATTGGTATGGTGCGTATTTTTCATTGAAATTAGTTTTGTTTTAAATTTGTAGGTGTCAGCTAACCTCTGAACTTCAATCGTATTGTCATATGTCATAACGAAATCTCCCGCTAAGGTTTGACAAAATTGGAATAGCGCGTCGTGGTTTAGTTCATGGTGGTTGTATAGCCTTTTGCCAGCATTTTTGCCGCCCGCGGTGTAAGGGGGATCCACAAAAAATACACACTGTTTATCGTCTTGGTATGCACGAGTGGCATCAAGCGCATCACTGGTCAGAATAGTTAGCCTATGCCGCACAAAATGCAGCGCGTTTAGTCGCTTTGCAAGGGTTTGTGGATACCATCTTGATGTCAAGCCTTTGCCGGACTCACCTGATTTGATAAGACCCGATCCGTTGGCTAAGATTCCACCGTGAAAGGTTCTGTTTTTCAAAATAGTGTTAAAAGCAACAGACATTTGATCTGGCGGTTTTTGTGCCAATTGGTATTTGACCGCTTCTATGTTCAAATCAAAATTCAGTATTCTTTGTGCCAGTTCTGGGGCATGGCCTTGAACTATTGTTTGCCACACAGCAGAAACCTCGCTGTCTAGCTCAATCAAAACAGCGTGGTCAACCCAATTTTCACACACAGCAGTCAAAGCAATCGTTGCTCCACCGGCAAAAGGCTCAACTAATATTCGCGGTGAAACAGTCAAACTGGACATCCAACGTCTAAATGCAGGAACAAACCAAGTTTTGCCCCCAGGATACCTAAACGGACTCCTGTGTGGAACTGAGGCAACGTTTACTGAGCCACTCGATGCTATTGCATCTTGTATAACAGTGGTTTCAAAAAAATGCTGCTGCACGGTTACTCCGCAAAAGGATTGTCTATCAAGCGGATACTCGGGGCGCTTTCCATTTTTTCATCGAGTTTGGCTTGTAATTGGCCTAGAAATGACGGCAAAGAGCCTGCCTTGGTTGTAGTGATACGAACCAGTGCTTCGTCGAACAATGTGAAAACTTCGTCTACCTTGCAGAGCTCGTACTGCCCTGACACATCATTTTTTATCAAATCATAAACAAACCACGCGACTGATGCATCTTCTTTAGCTACTCTATTGAGAGTGGGCAATGTATTGAAAAATGCTCGACTCAAGGCCACTGCAGATTTTTTATTCCACTCGTTAAGAATTCCTCCTTTAAACATCAACTGTGGCGCTAAGCGTTTGCGAGATGACGACAAATAATCCGGCCGAGGAAAGTTAGGCTGTCCCGTCCAATCCATGCCTGCTCTCTTTGTTGGATCGGCCATGAAATACTCAAACGGCTCGCGCACATTGCCAGATATGTAAACAGCCTGAACTTCCAATGCTCCGAAGTCAATGACTCTTTCATTTTGGTCGTATGCGACTAGTACTACGTCAATATTCCCGGCGGATTTGCCGTGAGCATCTGATAAACGCACCTCCGTCAGCGAACTCCAGCGCACCCCATCTGCAAAGAAAAAACTTGCTGCATCGGCAGTTATCAACCAATCTTGTCTGAATCTGACTGGGCATGTAATTGCAGGACTACCATCATGAAATACGCTGCAAACTCCCAAAGGATTTTTTGCCTTGTCTTTGGTGCAATTCGGTACTTTGTTGTTGTACGGACAAAGTTGATTTTTTCTCGCTGCCACTGCTTTAACACTTTGATCATGAATCGTGTATCCAAATACCTCAGCGAGAGGCTGAATTTGTTTGTCTATTTTGTTCATGTCGAATTGGGAAATGTGCATTTATTGAAATTTGTAATTGCAGTGTAGCAGTCGAAGTTTTATTTCTTCTTTGCCGGACGCGCCCAGTCGGCAATCGACACTTGCTTGCCCCGCGCCACGCTCAATGCGCCTGCTGGCGTGCTTTTGGTAATGGTGGAGCCGCCGCCTACCGTGCCACCCGCGCCAATGGTCACAGGCGCTACCAGCACGCAGTTACTGCCAATGTGCACGTCCGCCTCGATCACGGTGCGGTGCTTGTTGGCGCCGTCGTAATTGGCGGTGATGCTGCCAGCGCCGTAGTTCACCCGCTCGCCCACGGTGGCGTCGCCCAAGTACGCCAAGTGGTTGGCTTTGGCACCTTTGGCCATGCTGGTGTTTTTCACCTCGACAAAGTTGCCAATGTGGACTTGTTCGCCCAAATCAGCGCCCGGGCGCAGGCGGGCAAAGGGGCCGATCAGTGCGCCAGCGCCCACTTTGACCCCCAGTTTTTCGCCGTCAATATGCGTAAACGGATGCACCACTGCATGGTCGGCGATGCTGCAATTGGCTATTACGCAGTTTGCGCCAATTTTGACACCGCTGCCTAAGCTGACTTTGCCCTCAAATACGCAGTTCACATCAATGCTGACATCTTGCCCACAAACCAACTCCCCGCGCAGGTCAAAGCGCTTGGCATCCATCAGGCGCACTCCCTGCTCCATGAGCGCCAGCGCTTTGCGGTGCTGGTGTTCACGCTCTAGTTCTTGTAGCTGCACGGGACTGTTAATGCCTGCTACTTGGGCCGCGTCTTGCGTTTTCACGGCCACTACTGCCTTGCCTTCGGCCACGGCGTGTTTCACCACGTCAGTCAGGTAGTATTCTTTTTGGGCGTTGTGATTGTCGAGGTTTTTGAGCCAAGTTTTCAGATGGGCCGTGGGGGCGGCCATGATCCCGCTGTAGCACTCGGTGATTTGCTTTTGGGCATCGGTGGCATCTTTTTGCTCGACGATGGATTGCACCGCATCGCCACTTCGCACAATGCGGCCATAGCCTGTGGGGTTGGCAAAATCAATCGTCAGCAGGACCAGTTTGTCGCCCGCGCAGGCGGCCACCAAAGCTTGCAAGGTATCCGCTTGGGTCAGCGGCACATCGCCCGACAAGACCAAGGTCACGCCGTCGTCGCCCAAAAACGGCAGCGCTTGCTGCACCGCGTGGCCAGTGCCAAGCTGTGGCTCTTGCAGCGCGAATTTTAAGGGAAATTTGGCAGATGTCACCGTCATATGGTCACAGTATGCTATAACTTCAGTAGTTCCATGGCCGGTAATCACAACCATACTGCGTGGCTGTAGGGCCGCTGCTGTGTGGACAACATGCCCCAAAAGCGCACGTCCAGCCAAAGTGTGTAACACTTTGGGCAATGTACTTTTCATGCGGGTGCCTTTGCCCGCTGCCATGATGACGATATCTAATGCTGCCATAGTGTCTTCCTCTCGTTTGATACGCATATTGTCCGCGATTGCTTTGGCTATTGTCACGTCCTTGAGCTTGGGGGCTTGTAGCGCCGTGAAACTGGGCTACAACCAATTGCCAGACTTGGGCTATTGGTGGCTAGACAGCTACTTTGATTTTAATGAAGCACAAACTCTGCGCCTGCGGCCTGAAATTGCAGCGCTGCTGCTGTGGCACCGCAAAGAAGAACTGCCCAAAGTAGCCGCAGTGCTGCAAAAAGTACACGCTGCCATGCCCAACACAATGACCGGTGCACAGGTGTGTGCCGTGTTTGACGATTTGCGGGGTTTGTTCAATACCGTGGTGCAACGTAGCCTTCCAGTTGCTGCTGAGTTAGCGCCCACTCTCACCACAGAACAATTGCAGCGCTTACAAGACAAACTCGCCGCTTCTAGCGCGGATTACCGCCGCAGTTATTTACAAGGCAGCGCGGCCGAGCGCACAGACAAGCGGCTTAAACAAGCCTTGGAGCGCTCCGAGACTTTTTATGGCAGTTTAGGCGAATTGCAAATTGCGGCGGTGCGCAAGGGGCTGGAGACATCGGGGTTTGACCCCGAGCTGAACTTTAAGGAGCGTTTGCGCCGCCAAAGCGACGCGCTGGCCATGCTGCGCAGCATCAAGAGCGGCCCAACAGCGCAAGCGCAGACGGCTTTAAGGGCCTATGTGCAGCGCAGCAACGCCTCGCCCGACCCCGCCTACCGCGCTTATGCACTGCGCGTAACGCAAGACAGTTGCAACGCTTTTGCTGCCACCCACAACACGACGACAACCGAACAACGCGCCAAGGCAGCACAAGTGGTCAAAGGCTATGAATTGGACATTCGCAGCTTGGCACTGCAATAGCGCCTACAAAGCCATGGTGGGCTCAGGCAAATCGCGCAGCGCAGCAGCTAGCGCACGCTCACACGCCGCGAAATCGCCGACTTCGTTGGCCAAAAGCAGTGCCAAACGCGCCAACAGCAGGCTCTCGCGGGAGCGACCTGCCGTGTCAATGGCTTGGGCACACTGGTCATAAAACAGGCTTTGCTGTGCATCAGTCAACATCTGGCTCTCCTTGCAAAACCGTCTGCATATCGTGCGCTATGCGCTGCGCACTGACTGCGGCATAGCGTGCCAACACATGGCCGTCGGGCCGCAGCAATACAGCGCGGTGCCATCCCCAAGCTTTTTGCATTAAGCCCTGTCCATCGTCGGCGGGGCAGAAACTACGTATTTGTAACGCGGGTAAAAGCTGCGCCACCTCGGGCAGAGAATCGCCTTGCACATCCCCGAATACCAACAGCGCAAACGCTGTTTGCAAGCCGTCTAGCAAATAGGCCTGCGCGTGCTTGGGCAAATTGGCTGCGCCCAAAGGCACATCCATTGGCGCGGCTCCAACTGCCAGCCCGTCTGCGAATGGATCGCCCAGCCCTAGGCGGTCGGCATAGGCTACGGCCGAGGTTTGGCGGGGATTGACCAGTTGCGCAATACCAGCGTGTTGCAAAGACAATGACAGGGCGGCCTCGCGCATGAGGGCAAAGCCGCGCGAACCTGGCGCCATGAATTCAGTGCTTTTGCCTGCGTTGTCAGCGTTGACTTGGTAGGCTGCAATGCGCTCATCCGAGTAGCTTTGCAGCAGCCGCGCACTGGCTTGCCCCTTGACGATGGCCGCTAGCTTCCAAGCCAAATTGTCGGCATCGTCAATGCCAGAATTCAAGCCACGCACGCCAAATATGGGCAAAGCATGGGCAGCATTGCCTGCAAAAACCACACGTCCGTGCACATAGCTTTCCAGCGTCATGGTGCCCGCGCGGTAAGCGCTTGACCACACATAGCGCCATGGCAGATGCGCTTCGCCCAGCATGTCCAAATGGCGCTGCACCACAGGGCGCACATTGTGCGCTTGGATGGCGGCATCTAAGTCGGCATCGTCAGCAATTTGGTAGTCAATCCGCCAAATATTATCGGGCTGTTTGTGCATCAGCATGGTCGAGCCGGGGTTGCTGGTGCAGTCAAACCAAGCACGCCGCTCAGTGGGAAAGTCAGATGCCAACTCGATGTCAACAATGACGAATTTTCCGGTAAATGCCTGGCCTTGCAGTTTGAGCCCCAGCGACTTGCGCACGAAGCTTTGCCCACCGTCAGCGGCTACCAGCCAATCGCAGCTGATGCTGTAGCTCCCCAGCGCATTGCCCACTTGCACGGTGCACTGGCTTGGCGAATGCTGCACATCCGTTACGCTGGAAGCCCAGCGAATGTCGATTAAATCTGGGAATTTGCGCACTTCATCCAGCAAAAACTGCTCAATATGGTATTGCGCGATATTCACCATGGGGGGCAATTTGTCGGTGTCTGCATGCGGCATGGTAAAGCGCAACACCTCTTGCCCACGGTAATAGCTACGCCCAGATGTCCATGGCAAGCCTTTGGCCAAAAATGCATCTAACACACCCAAGCGTTGCAAAATTTGCAAGCTACGGCGCGACACACAAATAGCACGGCTGCCCTCGCACACCGAATCATCGGCCTCTATGACCACACTGGCCACACCAAGTTTGGCCAAACCCAGCGCCGTTGCAAGGCCAATTGGGCCCCCGCCAGAAATCACCACGGCATGGTGGCGGTGCTGGTCAGCAGGCAAATACGGCGCAAAGCGCTCGTGAATGAAACCTCCGATTGGCTGCATACCCAGTGCATCAGGCCTGCAAAGCAGCCCACATTTCTTGGTCACGTGCCGCTGTCCAAATGCGGGGGTTTTTGATACCCGATGCTTCGTCATACGCACGGCTCACGTCAAAGGGCAGACAGTGCTCGTAAATGAACACATGTCCAAATACAGGGTCCATACTTTTGCGGGTGTGCGCCATGGCGGACTTCAAATCCATGCTTTGCGCTGCGGCCTCTTTGCCGCAGGCAAACAGGGTTTGCACCCAGCGCTTGGTGTAGTCCAGCGCTTTTTCCACCTCGGCTGCGCCCTGCATGGCCTCGCCACGTCCGGGCACAATGGCCTGCGCTTTGAGCGCACGCAGCGCCTCTAGCGTGGCAGGCCATTCTTCTAGCTGCGCGTCGCCGGTGTACACGCCTGCTTCGTATTCCACCAAATCTCCGCTGAACAAGACTTTTTCTTCTTCCACCCATGCAATGGTGTCGCCGCGTGTGTGGCCTGCGCCCGGATGCCAAATTTGCACCTTCACGCCGCCTAAATCGACACTGAGCGAGCCTTGGCGGCCTGGCTTGCCGTCGCCCACCACCATAGTGGGCCATGTCAAGCCCGGCACGCCGTCAGCGCCGCGAAACAAACGTGGAAAACGCTCCATCTCGCTTTGCATGTCTTGCGCACCGCGCTCCACAATGAGCTCGTAGGTGCCTTGGCTAGCAATGATTTCTGTAGCGCCTTCCGCAGCGTAGGCGCTCGCTCCCAGCACGCGCACCGCATGGTAATGCGTCAGCAACACGTATTTAATGGGCTTGTCAGATACCGTGCGGATTTTGGCGATTAAGTCGCGCGCCATATCCGGCGTGGCCGTCGCATCACTGACCATGATGTATTTGTCGCCAATGATCACACCCGAATTGGGGTCGCCCTCGGCGGTGTAGGCCCAGCAATGGGCAGACAACTGCGCGAAAGTGATTTTTTTATCGGCCAAATCGGCTTGGGATGCAAAGGCTTTGGACATGCGGTTTCTTTCGAATATAGGGATGCCAACAAGTGTAGCAAATTTCACTAATCGTAATGCATTACGCTATAGTGAATTTGCCAATGGTTTACGATTGTGTTTATCAACGCAATTTCAGCGCAAAAAACCCAAGGCTTGTTGTGTGATGCGGTCTAAACCCATGGTTCCATCAAGCGCTAGCGTGCCCTGCTCGCCACCGGGCTCTTGCAGCGCGTCAAACTGGCTTTGCACCAAACTAGGTGGGTAAAAATGCCCGGCACGTTGCGACACGCGGCGCAAGGACTCTTGCGCGCTGATCTGCAAATACACAAAGCGCAGACCCGGGCTAGCGGTGCGCAGTTGGCTGCGGTAGCTCAGCTTCAATGCAGAGCAGGCCAACACGCAACCTTGGGGGTGCTGCTGCAATGCCATGCACAAAGCGGCAAGCCAATCGACGCGGTCGGCATCATCGAGTGCCTGTCCGTTGGCCATTTTTTGCAGATTTGCAGGAGGGTGAAAGCTGTCCCCCTCGACCATGGGCAAGCCCAACGCCAGCGCTAAGCGCTTACCCACCGCCGACTTACCACAACCTGCCACCCCCATCACCACCACGCTGGGCATGGCTATTTCCATAGCCATGGTTTTCAGTAAGTCAGTGTTGCCGTAGTCGCACTACGGCCCGCGCTGGCACCGTCCTTGAGTGCCTTGGTGATCACACTGGTGATCACATTGGCAAAATAACTCGCCCCCCATGCGCTGTAGCGCGCTTCTTCTTCGGGGGTGAGGGCTAGCACACCCGCACATTTTCCGGTAGAAGCGATCCCGCGCACGGCTTTTTCTATAGCGGCTTGCACTGCTGGGTCATTGAATCGGTTCTCGTAACCCATGCTGTGCGCCAAATCGTTGGGGCCAATGAAGACTGCGTCAACACCGTCTACAGACGCTATTGCGGCAGCGTCGTTCACGGCATCCAAGGTTTCTATCATGACAACCAAGGCCACATGGTCATTGCTTAAAACGTCGTGGGCTACCCCACCCAATGCGCCAAAACCTGCGGCACGCACCGAATAGGCGCAACCACGGTCGCCGCTTACGCCAGTAAAACCACTCAGGCGCGGGTAGCGCACTTTTTGCACAATCGCTTGCGCATGAGCGGCGCTTTGCACCATAGGGATTTGCAAGCCACTTGCCCCGGCATCTAAAGTGCGGGCAATATCGTGCTCTAGGCAACGCACCAAGGCGGGCAATCCAGTAGCGCGCGCTGCACGCAGCATATTTTCAGTCGTTTCAAAGTTGGCACTGCCATGCTCGTTGTCGATGATGGTGAAGTCATATCCTGCAAAAGCGGTCATTTCCACCAAAGCGGCAGAACACATGCCATTGAACAAGCCGCGCATGGGCTGCTTGCTGCGCATCATGGCAACCAATTGGGTGTCGATAGGGTGAATGCGGGTTGCCATGGGATGCTCCTGAGTAGGGGTAAGACGTAACGATGGTGACTGGTTATAGGTGCCCCTGATTCTATGCGCTTGGCCACAAAACTTTGGAGGCGATGGCCGCACCTTGCGCCATACTTTTGAGTTTGGCATAGGCAATACTAGGATGAACCGCGCCAAATCCTGCAAAAGTGCCAAAACCGCAATCTGTGCCGGCCATCACGCGGTCACGGCCCACAATATCTGCGTATTGCTGCAAGCGCTGCGCTACCAGACGTGGGTGCTCAATGAAATTAGTGGTGGAATCGAGTACGCCAGGGCAGAGGATTTTATGGTCTGGCACTGCGCCTTTATTCTGAGCGTCAGCCCAAACTTCCCACTCGTGGGCATGGCGTGGGTTAGCGCCTTCAAACAAAATCGTAGCAGGCTTGGCCTTGCATACCAAATCAATGATGCGGTCTAAACCAATGTCGTGGTGGTGTGGGCCTTCGTAATTGCCCCAGCAAATGTGCATGCGCACACGTTGGGCGGGAATATTGCGCAGCGCGTGGTTGAGCGCTTCTACTTGCAAATGGGCGTTGCGCAAAAACTCGTCTTCTGTGTCGTCCCGAAACTTAATATGCCGCCCCATGCCCAAGTCAGGCGCGTCGATTTGCAAATCCAAACCCGATGCCACAATGGCTTCGTATTCGGTTTGCATGGCATTGGCCAATGCCTCTAGGTATTGTTCATGGTTGGCATAGTATTGGTTGGGCTGAAAAACCGCAATCACACCTGGGCTGGCCGCGTTCATAAAGCCCTTGCTAATGCCCGCTTTTTGCATGGCTAAGAGCTGGTTGGCAATATCTTTGTGCAAGCCGCTCAGGTCTTTCGTCGCGATCGGGCCTGTGCAAATCGGGCGGTGGTATTTAGGAGTTGCACCCAGCTTGGCCAAGCGCTCTTTAAAGTCTGGAAAATCGTCCAAATCTCGCGGTGTGGCGCGGGGCATCACGCCAATTTCAAATCCAGTGAGGCGGTGGCGAATATAGGTGGCATAGCTAATTTTGCCCATCTCACCGTCGCTCACCACATCCACTTGCGCGTCTTTTTGCGCCGCCACCACAGCGTCTACCTCTTCGCGCATGGTGCGGTCGAACTCTGCCTCCACATAATTTTGTCCTGCGTCTTGGGCAAAAAGCTGGTCAACTACACGCTGCGGGCGAGGCAGACTGCCCACATGGGTGGTGAGGATTCGGTTCATGGGTTTTGAATTTGTAAGGTTGAAAATGGCTTAGCGCTGCGAGCGATCGATGAATTTTTTAAGCCCCACATAGCCATTGGCATCTAAGCCATAGCCCGCATCCGCCGCCGCGGCCAAAACATCAGGAGCCCAATGGATGGTTTTTCGCGCGTCTCCCGGTGTCATCAGCAAAACCACGGCTTCGCTGCTTGTCGTATTGCGTAATGTGCGCCATACATCAGCCGGCATGGCATAGGTGTCCCAGCCTTGGTCTTTGCCATTCAATATGATATTTGTAGCGGAACATGACGGCACGACGGTGACATTGCTTGTATTTTCTTCAAAATTTGCAATGTCTATAGCTATAGCTCCTTGGTAAACCGTGAGAAGCTGCTTAGTGGCCAAGCGGTGCATTGACACGCTGCCTCCCGCTGGGATTTTGAGCCATTCAATCGAAAAACCATGCGCATTGCTCACCTGTGCCACTTGGTTACGGTCTTGGCCCATGCCAAGGCCAATCACGGGCGCTAACTGTGCGCCGCAGCCGGGCAAAGCAGCATCTAAAAGCGCCGCGCTTGACCATGCTAGGCTGGCAAAGCGCACAATACGTTTGTCCATTTGTTCGGGTGTCCATGTACGCAATGCGGATATTTCAGCCTGCGTCATGGGTTGTAAGCGCTTCTTGGAGTCGTCCCATACACCGCCCGACTGCTCGTCGATAATTTGGTAATCTTCCGTGAGGTGCACGCCCTGCTCACGCGCCAAGTCTAGGGTTTTTGGGCCCCACAAAATACCGCCTGTGTCGTCACCACCCAGCGCGGTGAACATGAAGGCCTCGTCGACCCCCACATTTTGAAAGCCACGGTAAATCCATGTGGGTACGGTGCAAATATCGCCCGCGCCAAACTTGGCCTTGGATGGCTCAGGATTAAAGCCCCAATGGAACTCCCAGGTGCCCTGCGTGCACACAAATACCTCGGCCGTGAAATGCATGTGCGGCGGATTGGTCACGCCGTGGGGCATGGACACGCCGCCCATTTGAAAACCATGCTTCTCGCGCAGGCTCACGGGCTGGTTATGGTTTTGCGACACGCCCGGCCCAATTAAAGCGTAGTTTTTCTTAGGACCACAGCCGGGTATTCGGTAGTCAATGAATGCATCGGTGCTGTACTTGAGGCTGCTAAACGGCACAAGGCGTTGCCTCAAACTCTCTTCATTCCACATCATGTCTCCCAACACAGTACTTTAAAATAAATAGCAAGCTATGGCCATATGGCGGTGACATTGGTCAATTTTTCTAAAAATTAACCTTTGACAGCACCCTGCGTGAGGCCAGATACGATTTGCTTTTGAAAAACCACCACCAGTACCACCAAAGGAATGGTGATACTCACCGCGCCTGCAACGCCTTGCATCAACAGGGCTTCGCTTTCAGCAAATATCGCGTTCGCTATGGCCGCTGGCATGGTCATTTTGTCGGCGCTCACAAGGCTAGAGCTGAGCAGAAAGTCGTTGTAGGCCAACAAGAAGCTAAACAACCCTGTGGTGACCACCCCCGGCCACATCACCGGAATGATCACGCGGCGAAAGGCTTGAAAGCGTGAGCAGCCATCCACCAGTGCCGCCTCGTCAAGCTCAGCAGGAATGTTCACAAAAAAGCTGCGCAACATCCAAATGGTGAACGGCTGGTTAATGGCCACCAAGACCAAGATCAAGGTGAAGTATTGGTTGCGAATGCCGAGAGCGTCAAACATCACATAAAACGAGGGCAGCAGGGTGCTGTGTGGCAATGAGCGAAACACCAAGGCAATGATGAGCAACCAAAAACCCAGCGAGCCACGGTAACGGCTAAGCGCATAGCCCGCCAAGCAACCCACCGTGAGCGATATGCTAACGGTGCCCACCGTGACAATGGCCGTGCTGATGAAATTGCGGTAAAAGCCTTTGTCTACCCACAGGGTTTGGTAGTTTTCAAAGGTGATGGGCGCTGTCCATTTGACGGGCACCGAGAAAGCATCGACATAATGGCGCAGGGATATGATGGCTGTCCAAGCGATGGGCAGTATAGAAAAAATCACCCACACAGCAAGCCCTGCAAACAGCAGTATTTGAATTGGTAGTGCAGATTTTTTCATCATTTACCCCTTTGCTCGCGCCATGTTTTGACAAGCAGTGGCAAGATAATCAGGCCAATGCCCAGCGTGGTGAGCACCGCTGCGGCGCTGGCTTTGTAGGGGTTGTTTTCCTGAATCAAGATGGAGTAGGTGAGGTATTGCACGCTGGTGGTAAATGCACCCTGGGTGAGCACTACCACAGGTTCAAACACGCGGTAGGCATCCATTAGATTGATCAATGCAATAAAAATAATCAAGGGCGCTAGGTGCGGCAGTGTCACATAACGCAGTTTTTGCCACGGCGTTGCGCCGTCGATAGTGGCGGCCTCTAAGCTGTCTTGTGGCACAGACTGTAAGCCCGCATACAGCACAATGAATGCAAACGGTGTGCTGTGCCAAATGCCATACAAAATCACCAAGAGCCGCGCCGACCAAGCCTGCGCCATCCAAAATATACTGACATCGAATTGCGCCAAAAAATACGGTATCAGGCCGTTGTCCCGAAACAGCCATTTGATAGCCAAGCTGCCCACAATCGGCGTGATGATGGTGGGCATGAGCGATGCCGAGATTAAAAAACTCTTACTGCGCGGGCTGGTTTGGTTTACTGCAATTGCCACAATAAAGCCCAGCACAATGGCAAAAGGCGTGGTGATCAGGGTGTAAAGCAGGGTAAAGCCCAGCGCGCCGGTAAACTCTTTGGACTGGCCTGCGGGCGCGGGTGCGCCCCCCGCATCGGGGGGCACACCCGCTGCACTGGAGGTGTCGGCATCAATCCCAAGCACTTTTCTGAAATACTCAAAGCCTACATATTGGCAAATTTGGATGGCATTGCCCGACGCATCCACTTTGGCGCGCTGGGTCACCATCTCGCGTGAGCCAAAAGGCGTGGTTTCCACCACCTTCACCACCTCCATGTCCAATGCGCAGTTGCGTACCGACAGATAAAAGGTGACCACCAATGGCAGCGCCATCAGTAGCAGCATAAGCGCTACCGATGGACTAACAAAACGCAGGAAAGTGGGGAGCTTCACGGGCAGCTTACTTGATAAAACCTTGCTCTTTGGCCAGCTTTTCATAGCCAGCCGCAGCAGCAGCCAAGGCTACGCGCGGCGCTACTGCGCCTGTGAGCACATCAGGAATCACCTTGTTGATCTCGGCATTGGCCAAACCAAAATAGGGCTCAGTGGGCCAAATCGGTGCACCCGCCTTGGCAGAGGCTGCCACGCCGCCGCCAAATCGTGTGGGCTGGTAGGCAGAGCGAATCCACACCGTGAGGTCGTTGCCTTTTTTCATGGTTTCTTCGTCCAGCGCCTCCATCATGACTTGGAATACCGTCTCGCGGTCACCTTTTATGTTTTTGGGCATGACCACGCCATCCCACCACAGATGGGTGGCACTCTTGCCACCAGCCATGATGGCTGGGGCTGCTGCGAAGTCAATTTTGCCCACCACTTTAGAGGCTTTTTCGTCGTCCATGCGCTGCGCACGGCTGGCCCAGAGCACACCCATAGCTGCAGTGCCTTGCTGAAACTGGTTCATCACGTCGTCGCTGTTGGATGCCAAATAATTGGGGGTCATGTACTTGGTCATGGCGATCATGGTTTCAAAGGCTTTCACGCCCGCGTCGCTGTTAAAGTCTGGCGCGGCCGAGCCTGCTTTGAAAAATTTGCCCCCACTGCCCACAAACAAATTGACAAACTCTGCGCCGCTGTCAAAGCCTTTGGCAAATGTTTGGGCAATTGGGTTTTGAATCGATGGCTCTTTTTCTTTGAGCATTTTGGCCACTTCTAGCATCTCAGGGTACGTGGCGGGCACTTTGAGGCCGTGCTTGGCAAACAGGTCTTTGCGGTAATACAGATTTTGCGCGTTTTGCATGAAGGCAATGGCCATGACTTCGCCATTGATTTTCACCAACATGCTGTCTTCAATTTTGTATTTGGCTTTGTATTTATTCACCAAATCGGTCATGGGTTGCAACTGGCCTTTGGCGTTGAGCCCGCTGAAGACTCCGCCAGACACTACGGCTGCGTCAAACGCCACAGGACCGCTGGCTGCAAAGGCTTGCTCGGTCTCGGGTCGCGCATTAGGTGTCATTTTGAATTGCACCTTCAGGCCGCCCTGATTGCACGATTCCATTTCTTTGGCGATATGCTGCAACGCTGGGAAGCTGTTGCCAATGATGCTGATTTCGCCAGCTTTGGCATTCACCAATTTGTCGCAACGCGCTTGCGCCACACCGGGTATCACGGCCAGCACAGCAGCCGTGGCCAACAGGGTTCGTCTAAGGTTCAAGAAATTCATCTCTGTTCTCCAATGGTTGCCGGCAATTTATGAATGGTCCATGCGCAGCCGGTCCTGCGTGTGGCCATCAAAGACATAACAATGCGCTGCTCGCGCACCAAAACCCAAGGCTTGGCCAATGTTGGCACGGTATTCTTTGCCCGCTTTGGCCGTCACAAACTGCCCACCGGGCTTGAGCGTGGCCAATGTGGCATCGCCAGTGAGTTCGAATGAGAAAACGCTGCCTGTGATGGCCGCGTTGTCGGTGTTTTCGATCGTCAGGTCTTCCGCGCGCACGCCCAGCACCGCGCTGGCTAGGCTGTGCTTGTCAAAACCTGCTATGCGCACGCCCTCGGCCTCAAACACGCCATTCGTTAGCGAGCCCTTGATGAGGTTCATCGACGGATTGCCAATAAAACCTGCTACAAACAGATTGGCAGGGTTGTTGTAGATGTCTTCTGGCGTACCAATTTGCTGGATCTCGGCCTTGCTCATTACCACCACGCGGTCGGCCAGCGTCATGGCTTCGATCTGGTCGTGGGTGACATAGATGGTGGTTACACCCAGCGCATGGTGCAGATTTTTGATGTGGCTGCGCATCGACACACGCAGCTTGGCATCCAAATTACTCAATGGCTCGTCCATCAAGAAAACACTGGGTTTGCGCACAATGGCGCGCGCCAAGGCCACGCGCTGGCGCTGGCCGCCTGAGAGTTCCTTGGGTTTGCGCTGCAAAAAATCTAGCAACTCTACTTGCCCAGCAGCCCTCATCACCGCAGGGTCAATCTCGGCAACTGGCAAGCCCCGTATGCGCAGCGGGAAGCTGATGTTTTCATACACCGTCATATTGGGGTACAGGCCATAGCTTTGAAACACCATGGCCACGTCGCGGTCTTTGGGCTCTAGTTCGTTGACCTGCCTGTCGCCAATCCAAATTTCACCCGTAGTCGCATCCTCTAGCCCTGCCACCATGCGCATGGTGGTGGTTTTGCCGCAACCACTGGGCCCCAGCAGCACCAGAAATTCACCATCGGCAATATCCAGCGACATCTGCTTGACGCCAACAGCCAGTTTTGCGCCCTCGCCCCAAGATTTGGAAATATTTTTAAGCTGTATGCGTGCCATATTGCTATGCCTTTTTGCATGAGAGCACTTGCATCCACAGCGCTACATCGTCCACCAATACCCATTCGCGGATCACCTTGCCATGGACCATTTCGGCATGGTTGATACCCATGATTTCAACTTCTCTGTTAGTATCTTTTTCATAGCTAGGTTTAACCATATCACCACGACATTGGGCAAATTTATTGCTAAATGTATGGAGTGCGCGGGCACGCCAACGCATGGCAATACGTGTAGGCCTTGATGGATCATTTTGCAACACCAAGTGCTCCACAACAAAGCTTTGCACCGAAAAGTTACTGAACAAATGCGCCCAAAATGCCAAGGTTTGAAGATGGCCATAGCGGGTGCTGCCATTTGGCCCCAAATGGTGCACCGCCTCGTCATACACATCCATGGCGCTTGCATCGCCACAGCTGAGCGCTTGAATGGATTGTGCGTAATCTTGCGCTTGAGACTGTGTTGACACATGCGATACATAGCCAGCGGGTGCAGCGCCCGCCACGGGTTTGGCAAAATCACCACGCTGGTTCAACCAATACTGCGCCAAGCTTTTGGGTGTCATGCCAATTTGCAGGGCTATTGCGCCTTGGTCGCGCACCAACCATTCATGCACAATGCGGTTGTCTTTGCAGACACAATCGGCAATCGTGCGCACCTGTACACCTTTGCCCGTGGCGGTGCCAAACGCGCCATCCCCCAGATGCGTCATGGGCGAAATGATGCGGTGCGAGCTTAAAAATCCACCCGCAGCATCGCCCGACTGGATCACGTCTTCGGCCAGCAGCCTGCGGTCAGGGAACATGGCCAGCGTAGCCTTTGTGCCATCGATCACGGCTTGCAGCGATGTACTCACCGAGCTGGGCGTTTCCACGACACAGGGGTCGCTGTAATACTGTCGAATATCGTCAATGCGCCTGCCTTCCCAAATGCGGTCGGTAATCACTCGGATGTATTGGTCGAGGTTTTGAAACTCGACATGAAAGCCGCGCATAGGCCCGCTCGGTGCTGTATGCATGTGACTAACGGCTTGCAGGGGTGTAGTCGCGAGACTCATACGCCACTCGCGATTGCGCGATCCGTCGAGCTGCGGCACACTAAAGTGACCGGCAGCACCAGCTCGGTTTGGCTCACATTGCCATTGATTTGCTCTAGCAGCAGTTTCGCCGTGGCATCAATCATGGCCATGGCAGGCTGCACCACCGATGTGAGCTGGTAGGCCGCCCATGC
>JANOYR010000132.1:0-2042 GCA_031428975.1 Polaromonas sp.
CAAAACCGATGACCTCTTAGAAAAACTCAAGAAAGAGCGCGGCGGTGTGCCCCTGAAAGACTTGGTCGAGCAAGTGGCTAACCGCGGCGGCAGCACCCTGACCGCTACCGAGCGCAAGCCTTGGCTGGCCTTATTCCCCCAACAAAAGAGCTTCACGCTCACGGCTACGGGCTGTTCGGGTAATTACGAAAGCGGCAGCAACACAGGCATCAACACCGGTTTGAATAACGCCACCGTGGTAGCTACCTTTGCGCTGACCACGACAGGCTTTAAGGTCAGTGCGCTGGTGAGCCAAGCAGCAACCACGCAGCAGCCAGGAGCATCTAGTTTTGAAATGCCAGCTACAATTGGATCAACCACAGAGCTCAGCAATGTAGCACTCTCCGACTTTGTCTTCAGCACAGGCAGTTTCTCGGTGAACGCATTCAACAACGTGCTGAACTTCAGTGCCAACAGAGGCAGCAGCATGGACAGCATGCGCGTGGGCAGTCGGCAATACAAGTCTCAAGACACCAACGCTGTGGCTGTTACCACGCAAACCTTTTATCTGGGGGTGTTTGCCTCGGGCCCCGGGCAAGCGTCAGCCAGCATCAATTGTGCCACCTCATTGCCCACCATCACCGCAGCAAGCCGCCCAGACTTTTCTATTCCTGCCCGCATAGCCTCTTTGGCTGGCACTGCGACTTCCATCACATCGCCAGTGACTGGTCTCGAAGGCCAAGGCAGTATTTGCCAAGGCTATGTTCCCTCAAGCCAGACCAATGGTACATTCACCTATGCAGTTAGCCCAGCCACGGGTGACGTGAAATTCAACAGCAAATCGCTGGCAGCCAACTGGTTTTTGAGCACAGGCGCTAGTTACTCTGAATACCACTACTGGGGGAATCAAAACAACTCCAGCTCAGAAATTACTGTGAATGCTGGCCAAATAGGCGGAGACGCTGCTGCACCGTTCGCCGATTTTGGAATGCGTCGCGAGTTCAGTAACGGTTTAAGCCATTATTGCAATTCGAAAAATGGCTAAACTATTGAATTGAGCCGGGGGACATACTCCGCACAAAAAAGAGCGCTTCGGCGCTCTTTTTTTGTACGATACTGCCGCACTGAGCGATAAGCCCGATAATCCAGCCCCATGGAACTGATTACCACCCTCATCGACTTCATCCTCCACGTAGACCGCCACTTAGAGGCCTTTGTGGGCCAATATGGCACGCTGGTGTATGTGCTGCTGTTTGCCATTATTTTTACCGAAACGGGCATGGTGGTGATGCCGTTTTTGCCCGGAGATTCGCTTTTGTTCATTGTGGGGGCGCTGTGTGGCGCGGGGCTGATGCACTATGGCATTGCCGTGCCGGTGCTGCTGGCGGCGGCGTTTTTGGGCGACCAATGCAATTACTCGATTGGCCGCTATTTTGGGCCCAAAGTGTTCCAGTGGGAAAACTCCCGATTTTTTAACCGCAAAGCTTTTGACCAAGCCCACGCTTTTTACGAAAAATACGGTGGCATCACCATCTTGCTGGCTCGTTTTTTGCCGTTTTTGCGCACCTTTGTGCCCTTTGTGGCGGGCGTGGCCGAGATGACGCGCAGCAAATTCACCTACTACAACGTGCTGGGCGCAGTGTTGTGGGTGGTGGGCTTGGTGAGCTTGGGCTATATTTTTGGCAACATGGCTTGGGTAAAAGCCAATATGAGCATCATCATCTGGGCCATGATTATTGTGCCCGGGCTGTTGGCCATGTTTGGGGCTTGGCGGGCGAGTAAGGTCAAGGTTTGATACCCAGCCCTTGGTTTTACGCCGTCCGCGCCCGCGCCAGCGGCGGGTTTTTGGCAAAATAGCGCAATATGCCGCGCATCATGGCATCCGCTAGGCGGTCTTGGTAGGCCAGGTCGCGCAGTTTTTGCTCTTCTTCAGGGTTGCTGATGAAGGCGGTTTCTATCAATATGCTGGGAATATCGGGCGCTTTGAGCACGGCAAATCCGGCTTGTTCGACGCGGGGCTTGTGCAGCTTGGCAAAACCGCCAATTTCCCCCAAAAAATGGCC
>JANOYR010000133.1:0-2027 GCA_031428975.1 Polaromonas sp.
GGACTCTTGCTTCCCAAGCAAATAACGTGGGTTCGATTCCCATCACCCGCTCCAAGTGTGCGCATTTAAACGTAGCGCACCGCCACCACTTCATAGTGCTTCTCGCCGCCCGGTGCTTGCACCACAGCGGTGTCGCCCTCAGACTTGCCGATTAGCGCGCGGGCAATGGGGCTGGAGATATTGATAAATCCAAGCTTCAAATCGGCCTCGTCTTCACCCACGATTTGGTAAGTGACTTTTTTGCCCGACGCTTCGTCTTCTAAGTCTACAGTGGCACCAAATACGACTCGGCCATCTGCGTGCACCGCCGTGGGGTCGATGATTTGCGCCTGAGACAGCTTGCCGTCGATTTCGGCAATGCGCCCCTCCACAAATCCTTGGCGGTCTTTGGCGGATTCGTACTCTGCGTTTTCACTCAAATCGCCTTGTGCACGGGCTTCTGATATCGCGTTAATCACCCAAGGACGTTCCACGGTTTTGAGTTGGTGCAGCTCGGCCTTGAGTTTTTCAGCGCCACGTTTGGTGATGGGTAGAGTTGCCATATGCGGTTCTCGTCAGGTGCTTGCGCAATCGCAAATATAAAAAAGGAAACCGCTGGCGAAAATGGCCAGCGGTTTGGTTAAAGCTGTATTTTAAGTCAGTAAACAGTGGTTTGCAATGCTTTGAATTAAGCGTTTACACCGATGCCCACTGGCTTAGTTTTGTATTCAGGCCAATTGGGCATGCATCTCTTGCACGCTGATCACGCCTAAGTTATTCACATACTTCATGCCTTCCACAGCTGCTTCAGCGCCAGCAATGGTCGTGAAGGTGGTCACCCGCGCTAGCAAGCTAGATGTGCGGATGGCCCGTGAATCAGCAATCGCGTTGCGCCGCTCTTCCACGGTGTTGACCACCATGGCAATCTCGTTGTTTTTAATCATGTCCACAATATGCGGGCGGCCTTCGGTTACCTTGTTCACCAAGGCCACAGGTATGCCCGCAGCCGCAATAGCAGCGGCCGTGCCTTTGGTGGCAACCACTTCAAATTGCATAGCAACTAATGACCGTGCGACGGCTACAGCGCGCAATTTGTCGTTATTTTTAACGGTAATAAACACCTTGCCGCTGGTAGGCAGCTTGGTGCCTGCGCCGAGTTGTGATTTGACAAAGGCTTCGCCAAAAGTTTTGCCCACGCCCATCACCTCGCCAGTGGACTTCATCTCAGGCCCAAGAATGGTGTCAACACCGGGGAACTTGACAAACGGGAACACCGCCTCTTTGACGCTGAAATACGGCGGGGTCACCTCTTTGGTGATGCCTTGTGATGCCAGTGACTGCCCAGCCATGCAGCGCGCCGCTACTTTGGCCAACTGGATGCCCGTGGCCTTGCTCACATAAGGCACGGTGCGGCTGGCGCGGGGGTTCACTTCCAGCACATAAATCACGTCTTGGCCGTCAATATGTTGAATGGCGAACTGCACATTCATCAAACCCACCACATTCAACGCCCCAGCCATTTCGGCCGACTGGCGCTTGAGCTCGTCAATCGTGGCTTGCGACAGTGAATACGGCGGCAGCGAGCAGGCAGAGTCGCCGCTGTGCACGCCCGCTTGCTCGATGTGCTCCATCACGCCGCCAATGAAGGTTTTGCCTTCTGGGTCACGCAGACAGTCCACATCGCACTCAATCGCGTCGTTCAAAAAGCGGTCTAGCAAGAGCGGAGAGTCAAACTGACCACCGTTAGCCTCGCGCACACGACGCGTGGTCACGTGTCGTTCGTCAATATACCGCTCCAAGTCACGCTGCTCGTGCACAATTTCCATGGCGCGTCCGCCCAGCACATAGCTGGGGCGCACCACCAGTGGGTAGCCTAGGCTAGATGCTTTTTCCAGCGCCTCTGGCTCAGTGCGTGCGGTGGCGTTGGGCGGTTGTTTCAGGCCTAGGTCGTGCAGGAGCTTCGAGAAGCGCTCGCGGTCTTCAGCGGCGTCAATCATGTCGGGCGATGTGCCGATGATGGGCACGCCGTTGGCTTCTAAATCCAGCGC
>JANOYR010000134.1:0-6861 GCA_031428975.1 Polaromonas sp.
GTGAAATACCGCGCGTTGTCGCTCAACCCAAGCGCTTTTGTGCACCAAGCCACTTTGATGCCATGATTTTGTTCAGCTTTTGAAGTAGCTTGCTCTGACGCGCCCGAGCAGTGTATCGGCGTTCCCGCCGCTCCCTCATGGCGGGCATACCGCAAATCGGTCGGACGGGAGCGCCAATACACTGTTCGGGCTATGCTCGCTCTTGGGTTTTAATACCGGAATCAAATTACGGCGACGCAAGTTGCTGGGCTGGTTGGGCGGTATTTGGCTGTGGTTTGCACTTTTAAGGAAAAAATGCAGATGTCGCCGTCAATACGTCATAGTATGCTACATATTTAATAGTAAATACCGTGCTAAGCTCGGCTGGTATGGTATCAAAACCTAAGAGTGAGCAAAGCCTGAGCAGCGTTTTGACTCTCCCGTCCGACCGATTTCCGGTACTCCGGCATGAGGGAGTGGCGGGAGAGTCAAAACGCTGCTCGGGCGTAATTGAGTTAAAAATTTTGCAATGAAATACGCTTTTTATTGCTTTAATAAATTTTCAACCCTAAAATTACCTCACCATCAAAGTCAAAAAGGCCAAAAAATGCCACTACTTCAAACAAAAAAAGCAAGCCTTGAAGCCGCCCGCACCGCTTGGGCGCGCCTGTCGCAAAAACAACGCAACAGCGTGGTGGGAAAAACCTTTTTGAGCGTGCTGGATATGCTTGACCAAGAAAACCAAGCATCTTTGCTCGGCGTGCTAGGGGTGCTATTTGACGGCGATGCGCCTGCGCAGGCTTACAACGCCCTCAAAACGCAATTCATCAACCGCCCCTTCAAAGACGAACAAGGCCAGATTTTGCTCAAGCTCTGCGCTAGCCGTGTAGCTCTCAAAACCAGTACGCCCAGTGCCGCGAGCAGCCCATATGCCCAAGCGCACGTGTGGTTTGAGCTGGCCAACAGCCTTGATGCAAGTAACCCTGCGCTGCGCACCATCCCCAAAAGCGATGTGCAACATGTGTTTACTGAAGGCGCGGCCATTGACATCGCGGGCAGCCAGAGCGTGGAGCTGGCCAAATCTGAGGCACTGCGGGTAGCCGAGGCGGCGCAGGCTTTGACAAAACCGCATAAAAGCGCCCTCAACTACGGCACTCAGTCTATGCGCCAAGGCGTGAGCAAAGAAGGCTTCAATGATGGCACGCTGGGGCTGCATACAGATCTGAACAACGAAAGTACGAGCAGAAAAAAACAGCGTGGGAAACGCGGCGAACCATACGAGGCAGACAAATACGAGCCCTACTACGATAACCGTAACCAAGGCACAGCGCCAAACCCTATCAAAGGCGATGCATCAGACGACTCGGATGCGGCAGAGCAAACCACGCCGCCAGCCACCCCCACCAGCCACCACACTCATTCCAACACCGTCACCGCCCTGCCCACCCTGCTGCGTTGGGCGCAGAGCAATAGCCCCAGCGCCCCGCGCCTGTATGCCCTGCTGGGCGATGCGGGTTCGGGCAAAACCAGCCACGGCCAGCAGTTTGCGCGGGTTTTAAATGGCGAGGTAGCCCACGCTGACTGGCCAACCGCTGCGCTGGGTGAGCTAGCGCCCCAAGCCCTGTTCATCGACTTGGCCGAATTATCGGGTGTGGACAATTTGGCGCAGCTCTCACTAGAGGAAATGCTGGTGTTGGTGCTCAAGCGGCGCGACGGCGTGTTGGTGCAAACCGTGGCTGACGTAGCGCCGCTGGTGGCCGATGCCCGGGCGGGGCGCTTGATTTTTATATTTGACGGGCTCGATGAGCTGCTCAAAAACGATGCCTTGGTGCTGCAAAAAGTCTTTGAGCAATTCCTCAAAGTGGTGGAGCGCCGCCCCACGGGCGCCCAAGACACCCGCCCGCCCAAGGCCATTGTCAGCTGCCGCAGCCATTATTTTCGGGATGTAGAGGCGCAGCACAGCTTTTTTACCGCGCGTGGCCGCCACCATGTGGCCACTGATGATTACCGCTGCATCACGCTCCTGCCTTGGGGCAATGATTTGATACAGAGCTACCTCACGCGGCGCTTGGGCGCGGCGCAGGCTAGCCGCATGTTGACGCTCATTGCCAACACCTATAACTTGGCCGAGCTGGCCAGTAAGCCGGTGCTGTTGTCGATGATGGGGGAGAACTTGCAAGCCCTGCTGGCGCTGCACGACGATGGCCAGCCCATACTGGCGGCCACGCTGTATAACCAAACGGTGGCCAGCTGGATAGAGCGGGACGATGGCAAACACCGCATCAACTCGGCGCACAAACCCCTGCTCATGGGCGCGCTGGCCGCCGCCCTGCACAACGACCAAGCCGAGGCCTGGCCAGCCGACCGCCTGGACCAATGGCTGGTGCGCAGCGTGCAAGACTTATTTGCAGGCCACTACGCTGCAGCCGACATGCAGGGCCTGCAAAACGACCTGCGCACCGCCACCTTCATCGTGCGGCCTGATGAACGGCAATTTAACTTTGCCCACAAGTCCTACGGCGAATACTTCTTGGCCCGCTTCATGGTGGACAGCCTGACCCAAGTGGCCGACGGCTTTTGGACGCTAGCGCAGCTGCGCCAACACCTGCCCGCCCACCCGCTCAACCGCGAAACCACCGCGTTTTTAAACGAGCTGTGGGCAATGGACCATGCCCGACTGCCCCCGCGCAGCATCCGCCAGCGCAACGATGTGTTGTGCCAAATGCTGCAATACCAAGGGCTAGCTCCCGGCTCAGGGCAAGACATGCCGCCAGCCCCCCCGCTGCACGCCGTGCTCTGGCAAATGCTTTGCGCCATCAGCCGCCCGCTGAGCATGGCGAACGGCCAATCGCTGAGTCAAACGCAGGGCTACACCATCACCGCGCCCGCCCAATCGCCCAACATCCCCCTTAATCTGCGCGGCCTGTCGTTTGCCGAGCAGCGCTGGGAAGGCCTCGACACCCGCCAAGCCCCGCCGCTAGACCTGCGCGGCGCTAGCCTGCGCGGCCTGTATGCCCTGCGCTGCCAGTTTGGTCAAGTGCTGTGCAATGCGCAGACCAATGCCAACCAAGCCGTGTTTCGCGATTGCGAGACCCGTGGAATCAGTTGGAATGGCGCGCCGCGCAACGGCATGGTGCTGCGCAGCAGCGCCAATGCGCGCTATCCCGCCCGCCCATACCTTTTGCCGCCAGAAGCTCCGCTCCCTTCAGCCCTAGCAGCCCCGTGGAGCATGCCGCGAAGTATGTCTGGCTTCAACAGCGTGGCATTTGACCCCTTGGGCGCTGTGCTGGCCAGTGGCGGCGATGATGGTTCGGTGCGGCTGTGGGATGTGGCTTCTCGCTCTGAGCTGGCGGTGTTGCAAGGGCATGGCTGCTCGGTTCTCAGCGTGGCTTTTGACCCCTTGGGCGCTGTGCTTGCCAGTGGCAGTGATGATGGCTCGGTGCGCCTGTGGGATGTAGCCTCTCGCTCTGAGCTGGCAGTGTTGAAAGGGCATGAAGGCTTGGTTATGAGCGTGGCTTTTGACCCCTTGGGCGCTGTGCTGGCCAGTGGCGGCTCTGATGGATCGGTGCGCCTGTGGGATGTGGCTGCTCGCTCTGAGCTGGCTATGTTGAAAGGGCATGGCCGCTGGGTTACCAGCGTGGCTTTTGACCGCTCGGGCGCTGTGCTGGCCAGTGGCTGTGATGACGGCTCGGTGCAGCTGTGGGATGTGGCCGCTCGGTCTGAGCTGGCTGTGTTGAAAGGGCATGGCCGCTCGGTTATCAGCGTGGCTTTTGGCCCCTCGGGCGCTGTGCTGGCCAGTGGCGGACATAATGGCTCGGTGCGGCTGTGGAATGTGGCTTCTCGCTCTGAGCTGGCTGTGTTGAAAGGGCATGGCCGCTCGGTTCGCAGCGCGCTTTTTGACCCCTCGGTTCTCAGTGTGACTTTTGACCCCTCGGGTGCTGTGCTGGCCAGTGGCGGCGCTGATGGCTCGATGCGGCTGTGGGATGTGGCCTCTTGCTCTGAGCTGGCGCGGCTGCAAGGGCATGACGGCTCGGTTCTCAGCGTGGCTTATGACCCCTCGGGCGCTGTGCTGGCCAGTGGCGGTGATGATGGCTCGGTGCGCCTGTGGGATGTGGCTGCCCGCTCTGCGCTGGCGCGGCTGCAAGGGCATGGCCGCTCGGTTTTCAGCGTGGCTTTTGATCCCTCGGGTGCTATGCTGGCCAGTGGAGGTGGTGATGGCTCGGTGCGGCTGTGGGACGTGGCTGCCCGCTCTGAGCTGGCGGTGCTTAAAGGGCATGGCGAATCGGTTCGCAGCGTAGCTTTTGACCCCTCAGGCGCTGTGCTGGCCAGTAGCAGCGATGATGGCTCGGTGCGGCTGTGGGATGTGGATTTGCAGGCGCTGCGCAGCCAGCTAAGTCTTCGCCAGCCAAACCAAGAGCAATCCAGCAGCGGGCAACCAAAGGCAGTGCAAGTGTCGTACACCGTGATCGTGCCCGCGCCCTTTGCCCCCTTTGACCCCTCGTGGGCCCGCTTTACTAGCGATGGCGCTTTGCTAGATTGGAGCGATTCGGCGGTAGACCACTGGCTGCATGCGCAGCGCGATGGCAGGGCAGCGCCGATTGAGTCTGTGCTGTGAGCCAGACTGCAAACACCTAAATACTACATATTTAATAGCAAACTATGACCATATGACGGTGACACTGCCCTAAAAACCATAAATCAAACACCGCATATCAGCTCAAGCCACAAACCGCACCCCAATCGCCCCCAGCGGTCCGTAATCGGCATGCACCACATCGCCGGGTTTGATGGCGATGGGACGGGTGAATGAGCCTGCTAGCACTACCTGCCCCGCTTTGAGGCCTTCGCCTACTTCGTGCAGTTTCTTGACCAGCCAGGCCACACCCGCTGCGGGGTGGCCCATCACGCCTGCGGCCAGGCCAGTTTCTTCGATCACGCCGTTTTGGCTGAGCGTGGCGCCTACCCAGCGCAGGTCTACGTCGAATGGGCGAATGGTGCGCCCGCCCACCACCATGCCACCGGAGGCTGCATTGTCAGCAATGGTGTCGCAAATGTCGCGTGGCACTTCGGTGCGGTAGTCGATGATTTCTAGCGCGGGTTGGATGAATTCGGTGGCGCGTAATACGTCATATATCTGTACATTGGGGCCACTCAGATCAGCGCCCATTACAAATGACAGCTCCACCTCTAGGCGGGGCTTGCGAAAACGCCCTGCCGGTATAGCAGCACCGTCGGCAAATAGCATACTGTCTAGCAAGTGGCCAAAGTCGGGTTCGTTGAAATTGCTGGCCATTTGCATGGCGCGGGAGGTGAGGCCAATTTTGTGGCCAATCACGCGCGCGCCCTTGGCTACATGCATAGCAGCCCACAGTCGCTGGATGGCGTAGGCATCGTCAAGCACCATGCTGGGGTGGGTTTTGGTGAGCTGGGGGATGACGGTTTGCGTCATCTCGGCTTGGTATAAATCGGTGGCGCACTGCTGGCGCTGGGCTTTACTTAACATATTTTACTATTAATTTAATAGCGAACTATGACCATATGACAGTGACATTGATCGAATTTTTTATAAACTCAGCCTGCGCGGGCTGCCACAGGCTTGGCGCTGACTGGGCTTGGGCGGTTAAGCTCCACCCACTTGCGCACGCGCTCTGCGTCGCCCAAGCGGCTGAGCTTGCCCGCAGAGTCTAAAAACACCATGATGAGCTTGCGGCCTGCGATTTTGGTTTGCATCACTAGGCATTGGCCTGCTTCGGAGATGTAGCCCGTTTTTTGCAGGCCAATTTCCCACTCGGGGTTTTTAATCAAGCGGTTGGTGTTGTTATAGGCTTGCATACGGTTGCCCACCATCACCTCGTAGCCCTGCGAGGTGGAGTATTCACGCAGCAGCGGGTCGGCAGATGCTGCGCCCACCAAGATGGCCAAATCTTGTGCACTGCTTTGGTTGCGGCTAGACAGACCAGTGGGCTCCACATATTGGGTGTCTTTCATGCCGAGCATTTGCGCTTTGGTATTCATCAGGCTGACAAAACGCGGCATACCGCCAGGAAAACTGCGACCTAGCGCGTGGGCCGCGCGGTTTTCGCTGCTCATGAGCGCCAGATGCAGTAGCTCGCCACGGGTGAGCTCGGTGCCCACTTTGAGGCGTGAGCGGCTGCCTTTTTCAGTGTCTACGTCGTCTTGGCTGATGGCAATTAGCTCGTTCATTTTGAGCTTAGCCTCTGACACCACCACGCCCGTCATCAGCTTGGTTAGCGAGGCAATGGGCAAAACAGCGTTGTCGTTTTTGCTAACTAGCACTTCGCGGGTGTCTTGGTCAATCACATAGGCTACGCTGCTTTTAAGCTCGAGCGGGTCTTGCTGGCCATGCAAACCAGCCAACTGGCCAAATGAAGGCTTGGGCGGCACAACGGCCACAGGCGCGCGCGCCACCAGCACGCGACGGCCTTTGACCATTTTGTACACCGGCTTGCCCGAACGTGCCACTTGCTTGGCACCGTGGCGCAAAGGGCCTTTGGCAACTGTGCGTTTGCCATTCTTGGCGCTGGATTTGGCATGTGCTTTACCCTGCGCTTTAGAGATTTGCTGCTTTTTAGCCGCACTGCGCTTAGACTGCGCCGCATCGGCCGATGTCGAAAAAGCCATTGCAATGCCGACACCCAAGGTCACCATGGCAATGCTTTTTCCAACAGATTTGAAAAAAGACAGGGCAGATAGGCGTAAAGACAAGAAAAGTGGCAATTTCATACAGTTTGCTCCAAATGTGTAAACCAGCAAAACACAGGGCTATAGATAGTGTAGCAAGGAATAAAAAAATGCGCAAGATCAAAGACTTGCGCACGATACTTCATTTTAGTTGTTTTAACTGGTGTTTACCCTTGTTGG
>JANOYR010000135.1:0-14247 GCA_031428975.1 Polaromonas sp.
GCCGCGCTCCTGTGCCCAAACTCGCTTTGGTTCGTGCCATGTCGCTCTCCTGTGATGGGGGTGACGTAGTATGGCATAATTTTACTTAAATGAACAGTATTGGGTATGCCCGCCATGAGGGAGCGGCGGGAGAGCCAAAACGCTGATCGGGCGCGCAAAACAGAGAGATACCCAAAACGCGGATCGGGCGCGATACAAGCTGCGCCTTTAAAGCCCAAACCTCTGCCCAGCTCCCAGCAGCGTAGCAACGCCTAACGCTGCAAAAATAAGAGCAGCAATCCCATGCACCAAGCGCGTGGGGATACGATTGGCTATGCGGCTTCCCAGCAACACTGCTGGCACGTTGGCCAGCATCATGCCCAGCGTGGTGCCCGCTACCACAGCTAAGAAAGCGTTAAATTGCGCGGCCAGTGCCACGGTGGCTATTTGGGTTTTGTCGCCCATTTCGGCCAAGAAAAAGGCGACTACGGTGGTGGCAAACACACCGTAGCGCGAGGGCGTGGCGCTCAGATCGTCGTCTAGTTTGTCGGGAATCAGGGTCCACACCGCCATGGCGATAAAGGACACACCCAGCACCCAGCGCATGGTTTGAGGCCCAGCCAGAGCGGTAATCCATGCGCCCAGTGCGCCTGCCATGCCGTGGTTGGCCAGCGTGGCAACCAAAATTCCCCAAATAATGGGCCAAGGACGGCGGTATTTGGCGGCTAAAACGAAGGCCAAAAGCTGGGTTTTGTCGCCAATTTCGGCCAATGCCACAATGCCTGTGGAGATAAAAAATGCTTCCATGCGGATGAAATAGGTTTTGGGTGGCTTCAATTGCAGCCCAACTAGCAGTTTAGGGCGGTTTAACGGGCTTGGCGGACCGCTTTTGACTAAAATTGCCATACTTCGTTTTGCAGCCGTGCAGGCTTGCCAACCATTATGACCACCACCACGCCCACATCCATCCGCCTCACCGAAGTCAAGCTCCCGCTAGACCACGCGCCCGAGGCTTTGCACGCCGCCGCCTGCGAGCGCCTGCACTTGCAGCCGCACGAGATCACCAGTGTCAGCATTTTTCGCCGTGGCTTTGATGCCCGCAAAAAGTCGGACATTCACTTTATTTACACCCTAGACGTGGAAACCACGGACAACGCGGGCGTGTTGGCGCAGGAGCAGCGCTTTGCGTCAAACGCGGTACACACCAGCGCCACGCCCGATACCCGTTATAAGTTTGTCACCCATGCGCCCAACAAGCCATTTAAGCGCCCTGTGGTGATTGGCACCGGGCCCTGCGGCCTGTTTGCGGCGCTCACACTGGCGCAAATGGGCTTTAAACCCATCGTTTTAGAGCGCGGCAAGATGGTGCGTGAGCGCACCAAAGACACTTGGGGCTTTTGGCGCAAATCGCAGCTGCAGCCTGAGAGCAATGTGCAGTTTGGCGAAGGCGGGGCGGGCACGTTCAGCGACGGCAAGCTGTGGAGTCAGGTCAAAGACCCGCTTTTTCATGGCCGCAAGGTGCTGCAAGACATGGTGCGCGCCGGTGCGCCCGATGAAATCATGTACGTCAGCAAGCCGCATGTGGGCACGTTTCGGCTGGTCAAAGTGGTGGAGTTTTTGCGCGAAGAGATTGTGGCACTCGGTGGGGAGTTTCGCTTTAGCGCCAAGGTCACTGATTTGCATCTAGAAAATAAGGCCTTAGCGCTTGATGGTCAACAACAGTTTGCTATTAAAGGCATAGCATTAGAAGACGGCACGCAAATTGAAGCGGACCATGTGGTGTTGGCCATTGGCCACAGCGCCCGCGACACTTTTGAGATGCTGCATGCCAAGGGCGTGTATGTGGAGGCCAAGGCTTTTAGTGTGGGTTTTCGCATTGAGCATCCGCAGGGGTTGATTGACCGCGCCCGCTTTGGCCCGTTTGCGGGCAATGCCATGCTGGGCGCGGCCGATTACAAGCTGGTGCACCATGCCAAAAACGGCCGCAGTGTGTACAGCTTTTGCATGTGCCCGGGCGGCACCGTGGTGGCAGCCACCAGTGAGGAGGGCAGGGTGGTCACCAATGGCATGAGCCAATACAGCCGCAATGAGCGCAATGCCAATGCAGGCATTGTGGTGGGCATTAACCCTGCTGATTTTGACTTTGACGCATTGGGCAACCCGCTGTGTGACGCGAAAGACCGTGGCCATGTGCTGGCGGGCATGCGCTTTCAACGAAGCTTAGAGTCGGGCGCTTTTGCCTTGGGCGGCGGCACCTATGAAGCGCCTGGCCAGCGCGTGGGCGACTTTTTGCGCGGCGTGCCGTCTACCGCGCTGGGCAGCGTGGAGCCCAGCTACAAGCCCGGCGTGCACCTTACCCAGCTTGGCAACCCCGCCCAGCCCAGCCTGCCCATGTATGCCATTGCCGCCATCAAAGAGGCGATTCCCGCGTTTGCCAAGCAAATAACGGGCTTTGACATGCCCGATGCCATGCTCACAGGGGTCGAAACGCGCACCTCAGCCCCCATTCGTATCAAGCGCCACGACGACCGCGCGGCAGCTTCCAAAGACGGCACACGCGGCCAAGCCAATCCGCTGCGCATGCAAAGCCTCAACACCCAAGGCCTCTACCCCGCAGGCGAGGGCGCAGGCTACGCAGGCGGCATCATGAGCGCCGCCATTGACGGCATTAAGGTGGCCGAGGCGGTGGCGCTGAATATGGTGGCAAATGGGTAGTTATTTCGTGTGGCAAATGTATCCAATTGTTTTACGCGCTATCCCCTAGACAAAGGGGGTAGTCAAAGCCCTGTTTTGCCACTACATTGACAGCACTATTTTCAAGGAGCAGGCAATGAGTGAACCCGACCCTAATGCAACCAGCGGCATCCAAAGAAAAGCCTGCCCGCAATGCAATGGCACAGGCGAGCTGCGCATCGACTCGGAAAACATCAACGAAGATTTTGAAGTGGAAGTGCAGGTGGTCATCACCGAATGCCCCAGCTGCGCGGGGCTTGGATTTGCCGACTTTACATAGCAGCAACTTAGGTGCGCTAGCATGCTTGGTATGCACACACCTCACACCCGCCGCCGCCTCTTAACTGGCTCAGGAGCCGCTTTCATAGCCAGCCATTGGCCCATCGCCATGGCCCAAGCCAGCAACCCCAGCCCACTGCGCCCCACCGCTTCGTCGACCGAAGGCCCTTTTTACCCTGTGTTTGAGCCCCAAGACGCAGACTATGACCTGCTGCAAAACGGCACGCTGCGTTATACCAAGGGCATACCCGCTTGGGTAGAAGGCGTGGTGACCGATACCGAAGGCAAGCCGCTCAAGGGCGGCAGCATGGAAATTTGGCAATGCGACGAAGCGGGCCATTACGACCACCCGCGCGATGGCTCAAAAATCGACAAAGCTTTTCAGGGCTTTGGCCGCGTCACGCTCAGCGCCACAGGCCAATTCAAATTTCGCACCATCAAACCCGTCTTGTACACCGGCCGCACCCCCCATATCCACGCCAAAATCAAGCTAGCCAAGCGCGAACTGCTGACCACCCAGCTGTATGTGCATGGCGACGCAGGCAATCCCAGCGACAGCATTTGGCGCCGCCTGTCAGCGCAAGACCGCGCCGCAGTCACCGTGCCCTATCTGGCCGTAGCCGATGGGCTGCGGGCGCAATACAGTTTGGTGGTGGTGGCTTAAGCGTAGGCTAGCCTTTGGCTGGCCAAGGGCGCAGCATCAATCCTTTGCGCTAGGCTATTCATGTCAGCTTGCGTTACCCCGCAAGCCATAAAGTGCGCCCGCCACGTATTCACCACCGCCACTACCGCCGACACCTCAAGTTTGGCGGCCGATTCAGACAACCCAAACAAAGTGCACTGACTCAAGGCATTGCCCAGTGTGGAATCGGTGCCTTCCAAGCCCACTCCAAACTCTTGGTGACCTTGGCCAGAATTGGTGGGCAGCACGTCGTAGGCTGGCGCAAGCCGCAAGCGCCCATAGCGGCTGGGCTCGGTCACCAAAAGGGCATGGTTTTTCTCATGGTCGTCGGTGTTGTCTATCAATATGTTGAACACCATGCGCCGAAACAACTCGCGCATGTCTTGCGCGTACTGGTTGTCCGCCGTCACGCCCGCGCGGCGCAGCAGCTGAGCTAGGGCTGGGTAGCTCAGGTCTGCCGCTTGGCCCTCAACTGCTACTGCGCTTAGCGCCGTGCCTGCCGATAGGCAATGGATGCGCTGCGCCCCAACGCGGTCATAGCGCTTCACCAGCAAAGCGTGCTCGCCCGCAAGCCGAAGCACCTGCGTTTGCGCCACGCGAATGCCCGCCTTGACAGCCAGCGTCATAGAGGCATGCTCGATTAAGGGCACATCAATCGGCTCGCCATTGAAAAATTTAATCACCCACTGCACGCCCTCAATCTCCACCAACGCCTTGGGCTTGGCCCCGCCAAAGCTGCCGCCAGCCACCACCATTTGCCGCTCAATGGCGCTAATTGGCTCTTTTGCGCTGATTTTGGCCACCACTTGGCTTAAGGTTTGCGCATCAGTAAGGCGCGGCAGCGGGCCATTCAAACGCGGCACATATTGCGTGGCCGAGGTAGACACACCTAGTGCGCCAAAGCGGTCGTCCCCCGCGTAATACAAATACTCCATAAGTGACAGCCGTGTGGGTTTGTCAATGAACTGAATCACCCGCTCCCCCCAGCGGTCTGGCCGCGCGTCATCCACCGCGCCCACTGCAACTCCCTTTGCGCGTGGCAAATGCTCGGTGGCAACCAACGGCAAATCATCGCTCAGCGCAAAGCCCTGAGCCAGCCAACTGGGCGCATACCGCAGCGACACGCCTTTGCCAACAGCCATCAAATGCAAATCCCCCACCAAGCGCGGCACGGCTGGGTCGCCCAAAAACCAGAGGCTTAAAGCGTCTAAATTGCCCACGGATGTCATGGATTCGCTCCGTGCGAACTGTTTTGCGAATTGTTATGCGGATTAGTCGTCACTTTAGCCACATTACGTACTGTATCCCGCGAAAGCCGCGAGGCAGCCGATGCCTGCGCACGCGCCTTGCCAAGGCTCTGCGCTGCCCGCACATCCAGCTCCAACGCGCCGCGGTCGTGCTCAGGCGCGGCCAGCGCGGCCAGCGCACCGCTGCGGCCAATTAGCCACAGCGCGGTGGCATATAAGCCCATGCCCACCCCCGCTTCGCCCGCCTCCATGCGCATCAGCGTAGGTACCGATGTGCCCACCCGCGCCGCCCAAGAAGCCAAAGATTCTTTGCGCCGCAGCCGCGCCACCGCCAGATCCGCTCCCAGCTGGCGCAGACCAGCGGCAGCTGCGGGGGGCATTTGAGAATGGGCAGCTGGGGATTTAGGCATAACAAAGATTATATTAAAAATGCCATATTTATGCAAATCTTTGTTATTTTATTAACCGAACTGCTACTTTAATACAGACGCTAAACGAGCGCGGCGTAGCGCTGCTGGAGGTCATCCCATTTTTTAGAGGCAAAAAGTTCTGTCGCTGTGGCGTGAAAAACAACGAATTTTCGAACATTGTTGACCTCGATTGGTAGGGGTAATACGCGCGCTGCGCCCAAGCGTAGCAGCCAATATGCGCTGGTATCGCCGCTGAGCTTGCCAGCTTGCTCAACCGTCATATCGCAACGCTTGACAATCGACACCGCCACTACATCGTATATGTATTCAATTATTTTTAGTCTCTCTCCGGCAACAGGGGCAGCAATTGCGCAATAACGCGTTTCTTGCATCACGTTGTGGGCAATCGACCTGTCAAGGGTGGTGCTAACCGGAATGTGATACCACAGCGCTTTACCATCTTTGAATTTTTGCAAATACGACTTGTCTCTGCCAGCAACTGGCGCTAAGTGCGCCACCATCGCCAAATCATGGTAACGACTAGCAAACACACCAGTGGTTGGGATTCTTACCGAGTCTTCTACAAAATATCGATCTGGCGCAACAGGCGGATACCGCTGCTCAAAAGTAAGCTTGCCAAGTGGTGGTTTAAATTGCGCCCTTAAAAATTCGCGTAGCCAAGTGTTAGGCCGCTCAGGCAACATGGGAAACGCACCAATTCCCACATCGCGAATCGCCTCGTCGTAAGGATTTATGACCTTAGCCTCGTCAAACCAACCCGGATACAGCACAAAAGCGCCCAACACAGGCCGACTTTTATCGCGCCAACCTTCTCCAGCTTTATCAATCTGAATCAAAGCATCGCGGTAGCGGTGCATTTGGTTAATCGCATCATCTGGCGCGGCATCCACGCCATCGGCATCTACCACTCGGTATTTGGCATCAAATATCCAACGCAGCGTTTCCCCGTTGCTAAAAGTTGCTTCCAAGAAAATATCTGGCCGCTGCGCAGTCGTCCAAGAACGGATTTTGCCAATCTCTGGCTTGCCATTTGCGTTAAAGCTCGGCTCATGGGACAAACGAATGCGCAGGCCGTCAGTTCCACGAAAAAGGTTAAAGGCTGACGAGGTTCCATTGACCATCAACTTTTCAAAGCCTAAATCATTCAAACCCGCTTTAATTGAACTTTGCTCCTCAAAACCAAGTTCCTCCAGCATGCTTTTTATTTCTAAAAAACACCACACTTCATAAAGCTGCGCCACCGACTTCATGGATACCGATGCTTGGTCACCAAAAATACCCAAATACTGCTTCAATGCCTGCCAAATGCGGTAAACATTGGCATAACCCGCCCGCTGGTGCAGCACCAAAGACTCGCCTTCTTGACCAGCAAATGCCCCTACCTCTCGCAACACAGGGTGATTGGCAAGCTGATCCAAGGGGGTTTTCCACGAAGTCAGCGCATCAAAAAAGCTGTTGGACAATCGCCCGCTATTTTCTGGACTTTTCTGGTATTGCGTGGCCAGCTTGATTATTTGAACCAGCGCATAACTACACTGCTTAAGCACCATCTTCACAAACCGATTTTCAGGCGTATCAACCGACAACCGACGGCTATCGACACGGTACCTGTGGTGCAACTCACCTGCTGACATATGCGCCTGCACATGTTGCTCTAGCCTAGGTGTCAAGCGCCCCCGTAACTTATCTAGCCGCAGCATGCGCTGGTCGCTCAAAAGCCGTGTGTGCGGCGCTCGCAGCACCTGCTGCACACCCGACTCCAGCTTGTCACGCAATTGTTTGAAATGCGCCAGCCACAGCAGCGCAAAGCGCTCACCGGCTTGGTTCGATCGCTGCAACTCCAGCTCAGTGCGCTGCGCAAACGAAAACCGCCACAGCGGGTATGCCGCATCAATCACCCCATGTATTGCCCGCAAATCGGTGTCCATGTCCATCTTAGTGGGCAGCACCTCTAGCGAAATCATTTGTGTGCATGCAGCGCCGGGCAATCCATCCGCCAATGCGTAGCGCAGCCCCAAGCGAAACCAGCCCACATCGTTGCCAAAATTAATACTCCCACGCAGCGACTTAGGCTTAGGGCTGAAATGAAAAGCATCCTCTATGGCGGCCAGCCGGTGCACCACCACGGGCTCACAACTTGCATCAAGGGTCTTTTGAAATACAAACTCAAACTCGTATTGCTTATTTTCAAAAAACAAGGGCTGCGGCAAATCAAGCCGAGCAACGGGAAACTGCGCCATGCCGTCAGGTGCTGGCTCAATGTACACAAAGGCAGCCACAGGTGGTGAAAAATGCAAGCTACTGGCCGCTAGCGCACCCCCACGCGCCAGCAAAGTCTTTTTCAGCACTCCAAGCCGATCGCCCGCATCTTTGACCCAGACGGTCAACTCCCAATCGGGAGACTTCAGGTGCAGGACATTTGGCACAGCGGCTACTTTTTAGGCTACGGCGCTCAAACCATCAAGGCCAAAAAGACGTGAAGCCATTGGCCTCTAAGCGCGTTTGCATCCACGCCAGCTTGGCCTTGCTGCGGCAAGCCACCTCACAAGGCGTGCCGTCTAAGTGGTAGCGCAGCAAATCTAGGCGCTTACCATCCCAAATGGCGGAGCACTGCACCTGCGCCGCCTGTGCGAGCCGCGTGAGCAAGCTCTCTGCGTTGCTCTGCACTAGCTTATGTCCATCGCCATCGATTCGCGGCAACACCTTGGTCATCAAAAAATCATCCCACACCGCCTGCAACTGCGCATCGTCTTGGGGCGCAAAGCACACCAGCGCCATCAATAGCTCATTCAGCACTCTAAAAGCCAACTCAAAAGGCGTTTGCGCCAGCACTGCGTTCACCGCGCTTAAAAACCGAACACTTTTTTGCCCATCAGAATCCGCTGGCACTGCAGCCAAATCGTCCAGATCAACCGCAGACAAGCAGGGGAAGCCTAATGTTTTAGCCTCAATGGTTGACACAAAGTATTCGGCAAAATCGTTCGGATAAAACGCCCCAAAATCCACCGTAAACGCACGGTCAATCACCTTGCGCGAGAACCCATGCGTCGTCTCGTCCATATTCACCGTGCCCGCCACCATTAGGTTAGGCGGCAGCGCAATGCCAAATTTCAAAAAATACGCCCAAAGCCCATCAAACTCGGCATCCGACAGATTCAAATCTGCCCGCATTTTGCCAAGTGCGCCATCCGCATCGCCCAGCATATTAAACGCAGCCGCTTTCAGCAACGCATCACAGCTGTAGCGCCCATCGCGCCACTGCCGCGTTTCTAGCACCGCCAAATAATCAGCAAAATACTGCTCCACTGGCGCTAAATTCATTTCGTCCAGACACAGCCAATAGGGTGTCATCTGTGCCGCATCTTTGTGCGTCAACGCGTCGGCTGTGGCCGATGTATAAGCGTTTTTCCATGCCGCCACCACAAAGCGCAGCAAATCCGTTACCACATACTGCGCCGTGCCCACGCGCGACACATAGCCCAAAAGATCGGATGGCTCATGCCAGTCTGGCCGCACAGGAATCAGGCAGTAGTTGCTTAAATCTGCACGATGGCAGGCGGCTTGCGCGCGCACAAAACGTGTTTTGCCTGTGCCGGAGATGCCTGCTAAGAGTAGGAAAGGCTTGGGGAGTGAAATGATTTTCGCAGTTGAGTTACTTGTCGCTAGGCCGCTATCCACTTCAGATTCAGCACTCAGAACAAACTCGCAAATCTTATGGATAGTAGCGTCATAACCAAGTAGAAACAAGTCATGCTCTAAGCCCAGCGTTGTGAAAATATCAGGTAATTGCTTCTCCGCTCTGGTTTTCCTAATCACATCTTCGAGCGAAATTGTGTTGCTGCGTATACCGCTAAGAATATCTTCTACGATGACTGTAGGGATGATTCGAATGACGCTCTTTTCATCAGTCGTCTGATTCCTCACTCCACCAGGATGCCGTCGGAGCGTGATATTTTCTGATACTGCTTTGGCAACTGTATACGAACGAACACCATCGCCGAGCACCGTACCGACTTTCAAAATACTCTTGAGTGTTCGCATTGTTAGCCCTGAATTATTTTGTCATTGATGACGAGGTATTTTGGAGGTCGTTCGAAAATACTGGCATCTTGGCGCTTTTACTGCTGAAACCTAATTTTCAGCCATCAGAAAGTTTAAACGCATTCACAGCCTGTGGGATTATTATTAGCAACCTATTCTGACGAGTTTGAATGGGATACACAAAATGTCAATGGCCATTTTAAAAAAGCATAAAGTGAGCTTTGATACAAGTGAAAAGCTATGAAAACTACCAGCGCTGACACTGTGCGCGCAGCATCTCCCGTGCAATTTCAACTCAATTCGGCTGAACCCGCCCCTTTGACAGCATCACAAAAACAAGAGTTAGCGGCGCTGGCTGCCATGCCTGACAGCGCGATTGACCGCTCAGACATTCCCGCGCAGGGCGATGCGTTTTGGCAAAACGCTGTACGCAATCCTTTTTACAAAGCGACCAAGCAGTCCACCACGGTGCGGGTGGATTCTGATGTGCTGTATTGGCTCAAAAGCAGCGGCAAGGGCTACCAAACGCGTATCAACACGATTTTGCGCAACGCGATGCTGCGTGAGTTGGCCTGACCACCCGTTTGCTCAGGTTAAAATCATTGAACTCTCAACCCAACAGAACACAGAAAGGCAGATTTGGTTATGACACCGCGAACTCAGAGCTTGCATTACTTTTATGTGACAAATTTGCCCAATGTCACGGTCGCACCGTCATAGTGTGCTACTAAATTTATAGTAAACGCGGCATTGGTCGCGTTTTTTTTCGTCCTGTATTTCTGTCCTTCGATAAACACCTATTTACAAACACGAGCAACACCATGATTCAAATTACCCTGCCAGACGGCTCAATTCGTGAATTTCCTGCGGCAGTCAGCATTGCCGACGTGGCCCTGTCGATTGGCGCGGGGCTGGCCAAGGCGGCGCTGGCTGGCAAAGTGGGGCAGGGCGACGCTGCGCGGGTGGTGGACACCAGCTATGTGATGGACCAAAACACCCACCTGTCCATCATCACCGCTAAAGACGCCGACGGGCTGGAGGTGATTCGCCATTCCACCGCCCACCTGTTGGCCTACGCCGTGAAAGCGCTTTTCCCGGACGCACAGGTCACCATTGGCCCTGTGATTGAACACGGCTTTTTCTACGATTTTTCGTACAAGCGCCCGTTCACGCCCGATGATTTGACCGCCATTGAGAAAAAAATGGCCGAGCTGGCCACCAAAGACGAGCCGGTGACGCGCCGCGTGCTGCCGCGCGACGAGGCGATTGCGTACTTTAAAGGCATGGGCGAGCATTACAAGGCCGAGATCATTGGCAGCATTCCCGCTGGCGAAGACGTGTCGCTGTATAAAGAAGGCGCGTTTGAAGACCTGTGCCGCGGCCCGCACGTGCCCAGCACTAGCAAGCTCAAGCACTTTAAGCTGATGAAGCTCGCTGGTGCGTATTGGCGCGGCGACCACCGCAACGAAATGCTCCAGCGCGTCTATGGCACGGCCTGGGCCAGCAAAGACGAGTTGCAGCAGCACCTAACCATGCTCGAAGAAGCCGAAAAACGCGACCACCGCAAGCTTGGCCGTGAGCTTGATTTGTTCCATATTGACGAGCACAGCCCGGGCACGGTGTTTTGGCATCCCAAGGGCTGGACGGTGTGGCAGCAGGTAGAGCAATACATGCGCCGCGTCTACCAAGACAACGGCTACCAAGAGGTCAAAGGCCCGCAAATCATCGACAAAAGCCTGTGGGAAAAAACTGGCCACTGGGAGAAATACCGCGACAACATGTTCACCACCGAGTCTGAGAAGCGCGACTACGCACTCAAGCCCATGAACTGCCCGGGCCATATTTTGATCTTTAAACAAGGCCTCAAAAGCTACCGCGACCTGCCCCTGCGCTACGGCGAATTCGGCCAATGCCACCGCAACGAGCCCACTGGCGGCCTGCACGGCATCATGCGCGTGCGCGGCTTCACCCAAGACGATGGCCATATTTTTTGCACCGAAGACCATATATTGGACGAATGCACCACCTACACCACGCTCTTGCAAAAGGTCTACACCGACTTTGGTTTTAACAACATCATCTACAAAGTAGCCACCCGCCCCGAGGCGCGCATAGGCTCCGATGAAAGCTGGGACAAAGCCGAACACGCCCTGATTGAATCGCTCAAGCGAAGCGGCTGCCAATACGAAATTTCCCCCGGCGACGGCGCTTTTTATGGGCCAAAAATCGAATACACCCTCAAAGACGCGCTAGGCCGCCAGTGGCAGTGCGGCACGATGCAGGTCGATTTTTCAATGCCTGAGCGCCTGGGCGCAGAATATGTCGCCGCTGACGGCGCGCGCCATGTGCCAGTCATGCTGCACCGCGCCATTGTGGGCAGCCTTGAGCGTTTTATCGGCATTTTGATCGAACAACACGCAGGCGCGCTGCCCGTTTGGCTCGCTCCGGTGCAGGTGGTGGTGTGCGGAATCACCGACGCGCAGGCCGAATATGTGGCCCAAGTGGCGAAAAAGCTGCAAAATCAAGGGTTTAGAGTAGCCACCGATTTGCGAAACGAGAAAATTAACCTTAAAATACGGGAGCATTCGCTGCAAAAGCCGCCTTACATCTTGGTCACTGGTGACAAAGAGAAAGAATCCGGCGCGGTGGCGGTGCGAGCCCGTGGCAACAAAGACCTCGGTGTGATGCTTCTGGACGATTTCATCAAACAAATCAGCTCCGACATTGCCGCCAAAGCTTAATTGATCGCAATTACCTCGCGCATTGGCAGTGTTTATAAAAAATACTGTCAATGTCACCGTCGTATGGTCATATGTTGCTACGAAAATAATAGTATTTAGAAGGACTTGAACCATCGCTACCGTACCCTACAAGCCGCAAACGCCGCGTCCCCCACGGCCTCCGCGCCTATCGCGCTACCACCGTGAAGAGCGTAAACACCGCTTAAACCGCGAGATCATGGCTCCTGAGGTGCGCGTTAGCGGCCCAGACAATGAGCCATTGGGCGTGATGAGCTTGAATGAAGCCATGCGTATTGCGGCCGACTACGGCGTAGATGTGGTAGAAATTTCTGCCACAGCCAATCCGCCTGTGGTGCGGGTCATGGATTACGGCAAGTTCAAGTACCAAGAGCAAAAGCGTGAGCAGGAAACCAAGTCCAAGCAAAAAGTGATCGAGGTGAAGGAAATCAAGTTCCGCCCGGGCACTGACGACGGTGACTACAACATCAAGGTGCGCAATATTCGCCGCTTCTTGGAAGACGGCGACAAAGTGAAGATCACGCTGCGCTTTAGAGGCCGCGAGATCACGCACCAAGAGCTGGGCATGGACTTGTTGATGCGTTTAAAAGACGAGTTGGCTGACAGCATTGTGGTGGAATCTATGCCGCGCCTTGAGGGCAAGCAAATGGTGATGATGGTGGCACCGGGCAAGAAAAAGGCCGGCGGCGGGAACAAACCAGCGGCAGATAAGCCCGCTGGTGACAAACCTGCCAAGCCAGCGGCAGCACCAGCGCCAGCAGCACTGGCAGAGCCTAGCGAAGCGCCTGCGCCGCAGGCTTGAGGCTAGAAAACAAAATTTTGCGATTTGGTTTGGTCACCGAATCCCAAAAAGCCAAAAGCAGCAGCGTATTAAAGCGCTGCGGTTTTTGGCAAACGAGTAGAAGAATGAAGCCCTTGGGCGACAAACTTTTGCTTTGCTTGGGGCCTACAAGTGCGCGGCAACACCGCACACGCCTTACAAGCTCAACGTAAGAAGGAGCTATTAATATGCCCAAAATGAAGACCAAGAGTAGCGCGAAGAAGCGATTTCGCGTGCGTCCAGGTGGCACCGTTAAACGGGGCCAAGCCTTCAAGCGTCACATTTTGACGAAGAAGACAACCAAAAACAAACGCCATTTGCGCGGTGCAGTCGGTGTTCACGAGACCAATATGGCCTCGGTAGCACAGATGTTGCCCGGCATGGGTGTGGCTTAATTTTGACGAACAAGGAGTAAATATATGCCTCGCGTTAAACGTGGTGTAACGGCCCGTGCCCGTCACAAAAAAGTTCTCGCCCTCGCTAAAGGTTTTCGCGGTCGTCGCGGCAATGTGTTCAGGATCGCCAAAGAAGCGGTCATGAAGGCAGGCCAATACGCCTACCGTGACCGCCGTACCAAAAAGCGCGTGATGCGCCGTTTGTGGATTGCCCGTATCAATGCAGCAGTGCGTACACTGGGCATGACCTACAGCCAATTCGCCAATGGTATTCGCAAAGCGGCTATCGAGATTGACCGTAAAGTGCTGGCCGATATGGCCGTGCATGATGCGGCTGGTTTTGCAGCCATCGTGGGCCAGGTGAAAGCCAAGCTCGCTGCTTAAATTGCACTTGCCTGCTGCTTATTAAGTAGCACGGCTTGTACAATGTGTAAGGGCTAGCGCTTGAAAAGGCTCTAGCCCTTCTTAATTTAGTCGTATTTTTTCACAAAGTATTGCATGAGCGATTTAGACAGCATCATTGCCAACGCCCGCGCCGCCTTTGCCGCTGCGCCCACGCCTGCCGAGCTAGAAAACGCCAAGGCACTATTTTTGGGCAAAGCCGGTAAGCTCACCGAGCTCATGAAGGGCATGGCGGCGCTCTCGGTTGACGAGAAAAAAACGCGTGGTGCAGCTATTAACGTCACCAAACAAGCAGTCGAAGCCGCGCTAACCGAGCGCCGCCAAGCTTTGGCCGACGCAGAGTTAGAGGTTCAGCTCAAGGCCGAAGCGCTCGACGTGACCCTGCCGGGCCGCCAACGCGGGCAGGGCGGGCTGCACCCGATTGCCTTGGCTTGGGAGCGGATTGAGAGCATTTTCAACAGCATGGGCTTTGACGTGGC
>JANOYR010000136.1:0-8650 GCA_031428975.1 Polaromonas sp.
CCCACCTTCAACACTGCACTTGTATCGCGTGAGATGCCTTCGCTTGGGAGCGCATTCATTCCAAAAGTCAATGCCCCGTCTAGACGCGGGTCGCTGCGGTAAGTTTGCAACATGTCGTTGACTTGCGGACTAGAAAGTGCGGTCAGTGGATCAATATTGGGAATCGGGCAGCGCGGACATGGCTTGACTGGCTGGAGCACAACAGCCGCTTGATTTGTGTCGGTGGAGCATGCTAAAACCATGGACTCCAAACGATCCTCGTCATGTGCTGCGATGCCCGCAAGGACTATATTGGGTCGAAAACGCGCCATGTCTACCGAGTCGTGCCCCGCCTCGTTGAGGCGTTGGTTCAGGCCATCGAGGGATGCTTGGCTAATGACCAACAAAGGATAACCATCCGCAAATTGTGTGTAGGCTGTGTTTGCACCTGTCCATGTATTTTTCTTGGCACGTTGGTGTTCAGGATCAAATCGAACCAGTCGCAGCTTTTGGGCAGTTTGACCGGGTGGCAGGGTGTCTTTTAGAAAATCAGTGAACCATTGTGCCGCAGTATCTCCCATGTCATATGCGGTGCAAGTGTCTTGCCACACCTTTACTTCACAGGGTTTTTCTACTGCGTCGATGGTGATGTGCAGCGCCAGCATACCGGGAGCGCGTAAGACCAGCTCGAAGGTTTTGAGTGTGGGTTGCACCAAGGCCATACGCGGTAGTTCGCGCTGTGTTACAAAATTGCCTTTTTCGTCTACCACCATCCATGCACGGTCTAGGTCTAGACCAGTCTCAGTCAGTAAACATTCGCTAAGACGTAGTCCGGCGCAGGATTTGATGGGGTAAATGTAAAGCGCAGCAATCGTGCACGCAGTATCGTAGGTGTTCATATCCGCAAGTATAAAGAAGCTTTTTCTAAACTCCTACAATGCACACCATGGCAATTGATATTTGTATTCGTGGTGGTGGAATGGTGGGCATGTGCGCCGCCTTGCTTTTGGCACGCGAGCGGATGCGTGTGGGGCTGGTGCAAAGCCCTTTAGGCCATTCGCCTGATGTTCGCTCTTATGCGATCAATGCAGCGTCAAAAAACTTGCTTGAGAGCCTGCGTGTGTGGCCAGAATCCGATGCCTGCCCTGTGCAGCACATGCAAGTGCATGGCGATGCTGGCGGATCGGTGGTGTTTGACGCAGTGGCCGATGGATTGGCCTGGATTGTTGATGCGGACGCAATCGAGGCAAACCTGCGCCAAGCCCTGAGTTTTTCGCCCAGCGTAGAGCTTCTCAGTGCGCCGCAGACTGCTGCGCTCACTATTATTTGCGAGGGAAAAGGCAGTGCCACCCGCCAATCGCTGGGGGTCTTGCAAGAGCGCAGCAGCTATGGGCAGCAAGCCATAGCAGCGCATATTCAGTGCGGCACGCCCCATGGCCAGACGGCACGCCAATGGTTTGCGGGCGGCGAAGTGCTGGCTTTATTGCCCAGAAACAGCGGTTTGGGGAACTCCGTGGCCCTGGTATGGTCAGTGTATGATGACCACGCCAAAGAACTGCTCGCTATGAATGATGCCGAATTTTGCGGGGCATTGCGCACTGCTTGTTCAGACTCGCTGGGCACTATGGTGCTGCAAAGCCCGCGCGTGCCTTGGCCCTTGCAGTTGTCCAGCACTGCGCGCTGGGTGGGAGAGTTTGCCGCTGGCACGGGTTTTGGTGGCAGTTGGGCATTGGCCGGTGATGCGGCCCACACCATTCACCCACTGGCAGGCCAGGGACTGAACTTGGGTTTGGCCGATATCGTTTGCCTTGCGGGTATTTTGGCTGACAAAGAGTATTTCAGAAGCTATGGCGACATGCGCCTGCTGCGCCGTTATGCGCGCGCGCGCGCCGCCGATACCGCGATCATGCTGGGCGCAACTGACGGCTTACAGCGCCTATTTGCCCATTCTGATGATCGGGTTCAGACCCTTCGTAACTGGGGAATGCATGGTTTTAACCAACTCCTACCATTCAAAAACTGGGTGATGCAACGTGCCATGTCCGTACCTGCTGCCTCATAATGCCTCTGGTTGCATGCCTGCTGTTGCTTTACTGCATTTTCGCTGACCATTTTTAGCTGATCAACACTTTTATGATGAAAACCAAACTCCTTGTTTCACTCTTTTGTTTTTTGATCGGCAATGCATTTGCCCAAGAAGCCGCTATTCGTAAAAACTTAGCCGAACGGTTGCCCAATTTGCCAAAAATTGACGAAGTGACGAAAACCGGCATGCCAGGTTTGTTCGAAATTCGTGTCAATGGTACGGATATTATGTACACCGATGCGGAGGGGAACTACCTCATTCAAGGCAATTTGATCGATGCCAAAGCGAAGCGCAATCTCACCGAAGAACGTGTTGAAAAGCTCTCAGCGATCGACTTTGACACTTTGCCGATTAAAGATGCTTTTATTGTCAAACGCGGTAACGGCCAACGCAAAGTTGCGGTGTTTGAAGATCCCAATTGTGGCTACTGCAAACGCTTTGAGCGTGATCTGCAAAATGTTAACAACGTGACGGTGTATATGTTTTTATACCCTATCTTGGGTCAAGGCTCGGTTGACCGCAGTAAGGCTATTTGGTGCAGCAAAGACAAGGCTAGAGCTTGGACTGACTGGATGGTAAAAGATGCAGATACATCCGCAGCGCCTGCCAGTTGCAACACCACAGCATTAGAGCGCAATGTCGAGTTTGGTAAAAAACACAAAATTACGGGGACTCCCACGCTGATATTTGCCGACGGCAACCGCGTTCCTGGTGCAATTCCTGCTGCACAAGTCGAAAAGTTTCTGGCAGAGGTGAAATAAGCGGTTTTCAGTCGCGCTGGGGCGCAATGGCTGGCTCGCCGAATTGTTTGTAGGCACTCGCGGGTGTGACTGGGTACAGCAGGGGTTGGCGGGCAATTTCTAGCAACCCTGCGGTGTCATAGTAGTCTGAAAGCGTGTCATAGGGTATGAAGGACGAAGGCAAGTCAGTCACACCAGAGTAATGGAAATCGATTTCAGCGGCCTTGAGCAAAGCTTTGACGAAACTGGCGCAATTGTGCTTGAATCCAATGCCAACATACTGCCCCGGATCAGCCTCCCATGCGTTGGCGCACTCTAGCAAGGCATGGGTTTGCGCATCGCTGGTTTGCAAAGAGTCGCTGGCCCAACACACTTGCAAGATATTGCCTGCATTTTTACTGCCATCGGGATTGCTTAGGCCTCGGTAGACTTGGCCTTTGCCTATCGGAGAGCCATGGTTGGCAGGGCCGTAGCCTATGTAGCGGTGGACACCATGCGCGTCGGCTACGCCCGCAAAGACATGGGGAATGTTGTCTTTGCCCGCTAAGTCCACATATATTTTCAACGCACCGCCCATAAAAGTATCCTTAATTGACTGTAATCACAAAGCTTCGCACCGTATGGCTTTCTAGCAATTGCCCCATAGTGTTGCGGTCCATGGCTTTGGCGGCATCGCGAATCATGTAAAAATAAATATTCCGCCGAATTTTGGAGGCGCTATCGCAGCTAAAAAATGCGCGAATTTCTAGCAAATCACGACGGTCCAGCCGCTTATCAAGCCGTTCGCCGGGGTTTGTATCCGTGGGGGAAGGCAGGGCGCTGGGCACATAATTACAGGGTTGCCGTGCGATTTCTTGTAGTTTCTCTAGCGCGGCAGGCGATTGCAGCAGGGCATCGCCAATGGCCAAGCTCAAACAACTGGGGTCTTGCTGGCGAGGGCAAAGATAACTGCCTCCCATGGAGCGAACGCGGTAGGCTGCCGAAATCGGGATGCCAGACACTGCATTTGGCTGCTCAGACGTGCGAAGCTGCGGGATATGGGTTGCCAAAAGCGTGGCCATCGTGCCATTGACAGAGCCATAAGCGGGACGCGGCTCGCCCACTGGCGTGACCACCGCACACCCAGTGATGGTGGTGACCAAGCAAAGCCCCCCCAGATACCGCCAAAATCGCATGGAAAGCTGCATAGGAAACTATTCGTCCTCAAAAGCTCTAAGCATACACCGCGAATGGTTTATTCTTAGGGCTTCATGAAACACACCTCCTTTGCCTCTTCACCGCCCGTGGCTTACCGCATCGACACCGATGCCCACGCCCACCTCTACCGAATCACCCTGCATATTGCACAACCTGCGGACGTGCAGCGTTTGAGCCTACCGGTGTGGATTCCAGGCAGTTATATGGTGCGTGAGTTTTCAAAACACCTTCAAAACCTGTGCGCGGTGCAAGCTGGCCGTGCGCTAGCGATAGAGCAGCTAGACAAATGCACTTGGCAAGTGGCTTGCACTCCAGGCAAGCTGCTGGAGTTGCAGTATGAGGTGTATGCCTTTGACCAATCGGTGCGAACGGCTTATTTGGATGCGCAGCGCGGCTTTTTTAATCCATCGTCATTGTGCCTGTGTGTGGAGGGCATGGCACATTTGCCCCATGCAATTGCGATCCAACGTCCGTCCCATATTACTACTAAAAAAAGAGCAAACTATCACGTAATTGCGGCGACATTGCCAATAAAAGTTGATAAAAATGGCTTCGGAAACTATCTGGCAGAAAATTACGACGCTTTGGTCGACAGCCCGTTTGAAATGGGCGACGTGTGGATATCTAGCTTTATGGTGCGCGGGGTGAACCACCGCTTTGCCGTGGCCGGAGCGCCGTCCGGTTTTGATGGCAACAAATTGCTCTCCGATACACAGCGCATCGTGGAGGCTGAAATGGAGTTTTGGCACGGCAGCAAAGGTGCACAAGCCTCTAAAACTGCCAGCAAACCGCCCTTTAAACACTATCTTTTCATGCTTAACGTGGTGGACGAGGGCTATGGGGGTTTGGAGCATGCCCACAGCACCGCCTTAATTTGCGGGCGGCGTGACTTGCCGCGACACGGTGTGGCTGCATCAGAGGGCTACACCACGCTGATGGGGCTGATTAGCCATGAATATTTTCATGCCTGGAATGTTAAACGCATGCGCCCAGCGGAATTTAACCGCTACCAATACCAGAGCGAACAATACACCCAAATGCTCTGGTTTTTTGAAGGATTTACCAGCTACTACGATGACTTGTTGCTGCGCCGCGCAGGGCTGTTGGACAATGCAGGCTACCTCAAGTTGCTTGCTAAAAGCATCAACCAAGTGCTGCAAACACCGGGTCGCCATGTACAGTCTGTGGCGCAAAGTAGCTTTGATGCATGGGTTAAATACTACCGCCAAGACGAAAATTCGGCCAACGCCACGGTCAGTTATTACACCAAAGGGGCGCTAGTGGCGCTGTGTTTTGATCTTTCACTCAGAGCCCATGGCTGCACACTGGACACCGTCATGCGCACGCTGTATGCACAAAGCAAGGCAGGGCCGATTACAGAAGCTGATTTTGCTGGTGCATTGCAGGCGGTGAGTGGGCAAGATTACAGCGCACAAATCGCCGCGTGGGTGCATGGCAAGGAAGACCTGCCCATCGACCAATGGCTCACGGCAAATGGCATCAGCATTAAAACAGAACCTGCTCCACTGGCGCAGTGCTTGGGGCTGCGTGTGAACGAGGCGCAAGGCGTGCTAACGGCTAAAGTGGTGTTGCGCGGCGGCATTGCCGAGGCCGCCGGCATGGCTGCGGGTGACGAATGGATCGCCTGCAATGGCTGGCGTATGCACAAATTAGATGATTTTTTACTGTATAAAAATACAAATGCGACGAGCACCGTGGTGCCGCGTAAGACGGCGGCTCAGGTGAAAACGCCGCCCAACGCAATCACGGTGAGCCGTGACAAGCGCTTGCTTGACTTGCAAATGCCAACCCCAGAAGCCAATGCGCAGCTGCTGTGCTCGCTGCGGGTGCAAAGCGCAGCGAAAGTGGATGCATGGTTAGAAGCAGCCTGATCCCATCTCGTATCCAACACAGTGGTCGCGTCATGGGGGCGCGCGCATTTGGGCTGTGTGTCGTGCTGGCGTTGTTTGCGCACACCTTGACCCTGCTGTGGATGGGGCAGGCACTGGGCGCGCGCAGTGTCTTGGCCAAGATGGCCGAGCCCATGTTTACCCGCCAAATCAGCGTACAAGAGCCCATACAACCCCCATCGGCCTTGCCCGCAACGGCAGCTCCCACGCCAGCACCTGAAAAACCAGTGGCAACCGCAAAATTTGAAGAAAATAAGGCCGATGTCGCCGTCAAAACGTCATCTGATGCTACTGAAACCATAGTAATAGACGAGCCTAAGGGGGCGGTCACTCCCCCTCCCGCGCCCACTACCCCGATTCTCCCTGATATGCGTGAAATGGCATTGCAGCCGCTCGATACTCCCCGATCTCGCAGTTCAGATGCGCCCCCCATGCTGCCTGTACCTGTCCAAACATCCAGCGTCAGTGTGGTGGCTACCGCCAATACCAGCACTGCCCAAGTGACCGACACTTGGCCGCCCGACACGCGCTTGAGCTACAAGTTGGGCGGACAATACCTAGGCGAGCTGCATGGCAAGGCACAGGTACAGTGGCAGCGGGAGGGCGTGGGAACTGCCAGCGCAGTGGTTGCGGGTGTTCCACTGCGAGAGCGTTACCAAGTAAAAATTGATGTGAATGTGGGGTTTTTGGTGGGGTTTAGCATGACTAGCCAAGGCAAAGTGACCGATGCGGGCCTACTGCCAGAGGCTTACGAGGAGGCACTGCCCGGGAGCAAGCGCGGTGTTGTGATACGCGAGAACAGCATTGTGTTGCTTGACAAACGCGAAGTGCTCAAACCTGCGGGTGTGCAAGACAGCGCCAGCCAATTTGTTGAGCTGTCTCGGCAGTTTGCCACGGGACGAGCCGCTTTAGAGGTGGGCAAAACCGTTAGTTTCTCGATGGCACGCCCGGGCGGTGTGGATGCATGGATTTATGACATCAAAGAAGCCGAAACCTTGAATCTGGGTAAATTGGGCAATGTGCCAGCTTTTCACCTTGTGCCGCGGCCCTTGGAAACGGCGCGGGGCACCATCACCATGGAAATTTGGTATGCCCCAGCCCTGCAATACCTGCCCGTGCGCATCAAACTGAATGTCAACCCCAGCACCTTTTTAGACCTTGTGATTGACACCATCGAGCAGCGTTAGCGCCTTTTGAGAATTCTGGGCACCACCAGAACCGCGAGAATTGCCACAAGCAAAAATATGGATCCCGGACGCTCTAAAAATACCGTCCATTTGCCTTCACCAATAGACAGCGCATTGCGCATTTGCGCCTCTGCCAAAGGCCCTAAGATCATGCCCACCACGACTGGCGCAGTGGGAAAATCAAAACGCCGCATCAATACTCCTACCAGACCAATTCCGTAGAGCAACAAAAGATCAAAGGCACTTTGGCGCATGCCATACACGCCAACGGTGGCGAATATGAGAATGCCTGCATAGAGGTGTGCCTTGGGTATTTTGAGCAGTTTGACCCAAAGCCCCACCATTGGCAAATTCAAGACGAGCAGCATGACATTGCCAATGTACAAAGAAGCAATCAATGCCCAAACCAAGGCAGCCGACGTGGTGAACAATTGCGGACCCGGTTGAATACCGTAATTTTGGAATGCGCCTAGCAAAATGGCGGCAGTATTGGAGGTGGGAATGCCCAAGGTTAGCAATGGAATCAGCGTTGCCGTGATGGCGGCATTGTTCGCTGCTTCTGGCCCGGCAACGCCTTCAATAGCGCCCGTCGTACCAAATTCACTTTTGTCTTTGGCCAATTTTTTTTCGGCAGCATAGCTCAAAAAGGTCGGAATTTCGCTTCCTCCCGCAGGGATAGTGCCAAAAGGAATGCCGATCGCTGTGCCGCGCAACCAAGCGGGCCAAGAACGCTTCCATTCGATTTTGGTCATGTGTACACGGCTCATGGCGTTTTGTGTGTCTGATTCGCGGCCTTGGTAAATCACGTTGTACAGCGTTTCGCCCACTGCAAACAAGCCCACTGCAATCAGCACAATTTCAATGCCATCCATGAATTCTGGCACACCACCAGTGTAGCGGGCTTGCGCCGAAATTTGGTCAATACCCACCAGTCCAATCGCCAGCCCCAGAAAAAGCGTAGCAATACCGCGTAATGCACTTTTACCCAGCACCGCACTCACGGTGCAAAAAGCCAACACCATGAGCAAGAAATACTCGGGAGGGCCGAGTTTGACCGCGTATTCGGCAATAAAAGGCGCAGCAAATGTCACCACAATCGTAGCCAGCGTGCCCGCAACAAAAGAGCCGATGGCGGCGGTGGCAAGCGCTGCACCCGCACGGCCGTTTTTGGCCATTTTGTTGCCCTCCATGGCCGTTACCATCGAGCCCGCCTCGCCCGGCGTATTGAGCAATATCGAGGTGGTGGAACCGCCGTACATCGCGCCATAGTAAATGCCAGAGAAAAAAATCATCGACGCGGTAACCTCTACCTTCGTCGTGATGGGCAGCAGCATGGCCACTGCCACCGCAGGACCAATGCCCGGTAGCACGCCCACCGCAGTGCCAATCGTGCAACCCATGAGCGCCCATAACAGGTTCATGGGAGTGATGGCGGTTGCAAAACCGCCCATGAGTTGGTTGAAAATGTCTAACATAGCGTCCTTGGCCTACAGCCACCCTGTATTGGTTAATCCGGGTAAATTGATGGCCAATAATTTGCCAAACATCCAA